>JAQCAN010000134.1 GCA_027621335.1 Bacteroidota bacterium | reverse complement strand
ATGGCATTTATTGATTCCGTTCTTCACGTTCCTTCTTATGGATGGAAGGACGCCAATGGTGAGCTCATCGTTCCTACTAAAAAACAGCTGCTCAAAGAAGCTTTCTCGCGTGTCAATGTCTTCAAGAACAGACGCAATTGGATCTCTATGATGAGCTGGCTCATGCCACTGTGCATGCTCCCATTCTTCTATTTCTTCCTCGTAGACTATTTTTCCTTAGGACTCTTAGTGGCTTTCATCGTTTACGCGATGGTCATCATGAGTACTCATGGGACCATATGGTTCCATAGGTTTTCTACTCATCAGGCCTACACTTTCAGCCATCCGATATGGCGGTTCATCACTCAGAATCTGGTCATCAAGACCTTTCCTGAAGAGATCTATGTCGTCTCTCATCACGTACATCACGCAATGTCCGATGAGCCTGGGGATCCATATAATGCCAAAGGTGGTTTCTTATACTGTATGCTGTCCGATGTCAATCATCAGAGTATCGCAAGGGAAATGAGTGAAGAAGATTATGCGAAGGCTACTTCATTTTTGGCGCATACAGGAGTTCAGATCAACTCCTATTCACAATATCTCAAATGGGGCTCGGTGGCTACACCATTCTACACATTCGCGCTGTGGTTCGGCAACTGGGCCTTCTGGTATGGCGCATTCTACCTGATGGGCGGGCATGCACTGGCATGTACCATGTTCGCAGCCGCCATGTTCTGGTTCGTATTGGTAAGAGCCTTCAACTACACAGGACACGGAGGTGGTGAGGAAAAGCATAAGGACGGAATAGACTATGACCGTAGCAACTTATCCATCAATCAGACACGTCCCGGACTGCTCTCTGGGGAATGGCATAATAACCATCACCTCTATCCGCGGAGTGCCAGGGCCGGCTTCCTTCCCTATCAGATCGATCTGGCATGGATCTATATCTTCCTGATGCATAAGCTTGGAGCGGTCTCCAGCTACAGGGATTCCAAAGCTCTGTTCATGAAACGATACAAAGCAAAAACCGAATCGGCTCAAGTGGATAAGCCATTACCTCATCAGAAGAAAGAAGCCAGAGAGCTCGCCTGACCAGAAGGTGTTCAACTCGACTATTGATCAGGCTTTCAACCCATCTAGGAAGAACTCATTTTTTTGATTTCGATACTTTTACTTCAAAGCTTTCAGCATGATCGATAAGAAGATAGCCATCATCGGCTGTGGTAATCTGGGTCTCTCCATTCTGAATGGCCTTTTGGACAAGAAGTCATTCCGCCCAGCGGACATCACTGTGACCAAACGCCACATGGAGACACTTTCCTCCTACAGCCAGAAAGGAATTTCACTTCAAACAAGTAATTCAAAAGCCATCGAGGCCTCTGAGCTCATCCTCTTGGCACTGAAGCCCTATAATATCTCCAAGGTCCTTGAGGAGATTGGGCCATCACTAGAACCGGGACGTCATGTCATCATCTCTGTGGCCACGGGCATCAGCATATCTCAGATCCAAGCGCATATCCCTGCCGGAATCCCCATTTTCAGAGCCATGCCAAACACTGCTGCAGATGTTGGTGAATCCCTGACCTGTATCTGTTCTATCCAAGGCGATGAAACAACCAGAGCTGTGGTCCAGTCGATTTTTGACAGTATAGGACGCACTATCCACATAGAGGAAGAACTAATGGATTCAGCCACGGTGCTCGGAGCTTGTGGTATAGCCTATGTACTGCGGTTCATTAGGGCCATGGTCCAAGGTGGAATAGAAATCGGATTCGATGCGGAGACCGCCTCTCTCATTGTGAATCAGACTGTCAAAGGCGCCAGCGAACTCCTTCTGCAGCGGAACACTCACCCGGAGCAAGAAATCGATAAAGTGACCACGCCCAAGGGATGCACCATCACCGGTCTCAATGAGATGGAGCACAATGGATTCAGCTCTGCACTCATCAAAGGCATTCTCAGTTCATATGATAAGATCGACAGCTGATTCCTCACGCGCTAAAAGCCCTCTGTGAGGCCCTTCAGGGAATCAAACCACTTCAGTCAAGGTGATCTTCTTGCCATTGAGCAGGACTGAATCTCCCTTGATCTTGCCCATCAGCATCGTTCCGATTGGAGACTGTGGCGAGACGGCATAGACCACGCTTCCACCCGTAATCTCTACCGGCCCTAGACCAATACTTAGGAAATACGTCCCCGAATCGGTCACTATCAAGGCTCCTAATTGACCATGGATCATATCCTCATCCAGGCGCATCTTATCTAGGATCGATTTATTTTCAAGCACACGCTGCAACTGGACCTGAAGGTTTTCTATCTCTATTTGCGCCATGGCCCTGGAGGTCTCGTGCTTATCTCCTGCGCTGCTCTTCGATTCGCTATCCCTTGAAGCCTCTGCTTCAAGAACGGCTGATCTCAACTTGGATTCACTTTCCTCTATCCTTATTTTGACTTGCCTAAAGATGTCCTGTTTTTCCATCTTCATGAGCCTTCAAATCCAGAAGTCGGGGATGGCTCTATACTTTGCTCGGTTTCCTTTTCTTTTTCCCTTCTGACCATACCTTTCAGAACGTAGATCATAACCAGACCTACGCAGAGCATGCCAGTGAAGACATACCAAGTGGCGGTATAGCCCATCGCCTCCACCATGTGCATGCCCAAATTATGCCCGATAATATGGGCCACGCTCCATGAAATGGTGAACATGGCCATATAAGCCCCTGGAAGACCCTGATCGGAGCGATCCATGGCGAATCGATTCATGAAGGGGAAATTCAGCATCTCACCGATGGTCATGAAGGTCATACCCACCCAGAGTAAAGCCACTACTGGAGCCATCTCCAAGAAGATGAAGCTGAGGATAAAGAAGACGACACTCGCAGCCAAGATACTATAGATGGAATACCCTTTTCGCTCGCACCATCTGATCAGTGGCATCTCAGTCAGGAAGATCAGCAGGCCATTGAAAGCGATGATGAGCCCTATACTAGCTTCACTCATGTGATGGAACGCATTGTAGAACAAAGGAATGGTGCTGAAATACTGTAAGAATGGTATGGTGATAACAACCGTGGCCAACAAGAAGAAGAGGTAAGTCCTATCTGTGTATGGTGAACGCCTGAACAAGCTGTCCTTCCCTTTGATGTCTGCAATGCCATCCTTTGATGGAAGTTTCAGTAAGAAGAGTGATCCCGCCAAGATGCAGGAGATGCCGTCCACCCAGAAAAGTCCCTTGTAACTCAATGTGGTGATTATGAGCCCACCAAGAGCTGGCCCCATGCTGAATCCCAGATTGATGGCCAATCGCACCAAGGTGACCGCTCTCGTTCTGTTCTCGGGCCTACTGTAATTCCTCAAGGCTACGAACATGGCCGGACGAAAGGAATCATTCAAAGTGGTAAGGAAGAAAACACCTATGCAGAAGGAGAGAAAGCCTTCCATGAATTGCAGTCCAATAAAGGCCAGTCCCGAAGAGAATAGGCTCAATGCGATGACCTGATAATATCCGAATTGGTCGCTCAATTTTCCTCCGAGCCACGACCCAAGGATGGACCCCGCGCCAAAGGCACTCATGATCCACCCCACCTGATCCAGACTCAATCCCATGGACTTCGTCAGATAGAGAGAAAGGAAAGGGATGACCATGGAACCTGCCCTATTGATGAATGTCACCAATGAGAGTAGCCACACCTCACGAGCCAATCCTCTGAAGGAGTCTACATAGAAATGGTAAATGCCAGCGATGGGGTTCACGCAGGTAGTGAGTTGAACAGCAGGAAATCGGGCGAAAGGTATTGCATCAATGGCAAATCACCCTCAACGCACCACTGAAAAACTACCTTGATAGACGACTGGTGTGTTATAGAGGTCCCTGATTCTCACCCAGAAGGCATATTCACCCAGCTCAGAATACTCAGGTACCCATGCTTGATCGGGGTTATTGCTCTGGAACCGCAACTGACCCCATCGATCATAGATAAGGATCTCATATTCTGCTAGTTCTCCTGTGACCACTGGCCTGAAGAAATCATTCACCTCATCTTGGTTCAAAGTGATAGCATTTGGAGCATAAAAGGCATGACCCCTTACGATGTATGGAACCACCACCCTGTCTTCACATCCATATTCATTGGTTACAATATGGGTCACATTGAAACTGCCTCCTCCGGGGAATTCATAGAACAGATCGCAGCCTGAAAACTCTCCACCCCCTTGGATGATATATTGGCATTCAACGAGAGAATCCACCAAGGACTGAAATTGAACAAGTGGCGAATTGATATCGGCAAAAGGAGGCTCCGCTCTGAAGGCCGCCTCAGGTGTTGGTAGCACTTGGATGTAGGCTGGCTTCACCACGATATCTGAGCCGAGGCAGCCCGATGTTGAAATGACTTCCAAGCTCACCGTGAAGAATCCAGGATCTGTATACTCATGACTCGTACTTCCAGGGAAATCGCTACTCTCCCCATCTCCATATTGCCAATCATATTCCAAGCCAAGGCCGCCAGTAGTCATGTCCTGGAAGAAGGCTCTTTCAGGTACACATCCACCATCATCGCTCAGAAAGTCAACAGAAACGGGGTCCACGACCAAAGCGAATTGCTCATCACTCAAAAGGCAAGGACCATCGATTATTGTGAGATTGACCAAGTAATTCCCCTGCTCAGGGAAACTGATGGAAGAGCCATTGTAGTTAAATTCTTCACCCAAGGTATTTGTGATGGTCCAGTCCAAGGTGGCTGAACTGGCGTATTCCCCATCAAAGCCGAAACTGAAAGTATTGCCTTCGGTACATTGTGCTGCAATGGCATCCAATTCCACAAATAGCGGAAGATACGCTTGGACTGTCTGTGTCACCGTGCTCGGGCAGGCACCTTGGGCAAAAGCCGTCAATGTGACCTCATAGGCCCCTTGATCGGGATATGTATGTGATGGTGAGACCGATGTGGAGGTGCTATTAGGCCCTGAATCGCCAAAATTCCATTGATAATTCTGGGCATTCAAAGAGGCATTATTGAAATCTATGACCAAGCCGACACAAGGATCCTCATCTACGTCAATTATTGCGACAGGTGGCTCAACGACTTCTACTGAGATCTCATCCGATCCAGTACAGCCACCGGAATTGATGACTTCCAATAGAATGTCGTAGGATCCGGCCCCAGGAAATGAAACATCACTCAACTCGTCCGCATTCAAGCTTTGTGCCTCTGCTCCGTCAGGAATGATCCAGGAGTAGGAAACCGGATCAAACAAGGGACCGCTGATGCTGTAATCAAAGGTGCCATCAGGACAATTGATCCCCAAGTCCTCGATAACCGGCTCGGGTGAGATACTGATGTCGTAGATATTGACGACCGTATCTGCACAGCTGGTTCCTGGATCCGTGATCAACATGACTTCGTATGACCCTCCTTCATCATAGATATGGAATGGGTTTTCGTCATTGGAACTTGCTCCATCTCCGAAACTCCAGAAATAGGTAATTCCGTTGACACTCTGATTGTCGAATTGAACTCCCAGGCCTTGGCAGAAGAGGCCGTTATTGAAGTCTGCAAAGGAAGATTGCACTAGATCAGGACAGAGGACCACATTGAATTGGAAATCACGCCTGACTTCATTTATGAGCACCCCATTCCGCCATTCTTCAACACATACTCCAATAACGAATTGCCCCTGTTGTGTGGGCGTCCCGGTGAGCAGTCCTGTGTTCAGATCCAAAGAGAAAGTGGGATTCGATGTGATCTGATTGTTGACACTGAATCCAGGGCCCCACGGGATATTGACATAAGGCGGAGGGGTGGGAGGATTAGGGATGGGGTCGATATCGCTACCTCCATGAAAGGGAGTACAGAATCTATACACTAAAGAGTCCCCATCCGGATCAGTTGCACTGTTATCATAACTCAAGGCTATATCCTTACAGATACCCACAGGCGGTAGGCTGTTGAAGGACGGTGAGCTGTTGTTGCCAAATTGGCCCACAGCAGGAATCCTTGTTGTGTACGTTGAGCCCCACGCATCAGGGTTATTGATGTTGATGATCGAAGAGTTCCTGCAGCATCGCTGGTAAACCAAGGTGTAGCCTGTCGCATTATCAGGCAGATTGAAAGTGCCTTGATAGAAGCCCCTCTGCACGCAGACCTGGGCGCTCACGTCTTGGCAGTCGAAGTCCACGTCTGATGAAACAAAGGTTATCTGAGGGCTGAATAGAGATTGTAAAGAAATGAAGTTGTTATTCCCATCGAATACGCCTACGACAGCAGGGTCGTCCAATTGCCCTCCGGTTGTATTGCAATCCCGATATACGATCAAGGTTACTTCATAGCTGTTTCCACCCACATGCTCATAGGTCATTTCGCCCCCAACGATATGGAGGGCGGAAGCCATGATGGATAGCCCAATAGCAACTATGGAAAGGAAGAATCGCAAAGCAATAGCCTGAATATCAACTGATTTACTCAAAGATAGCTGATTAAATCAGCCTGCTTCTTTCATTTTACGTCATATCTTTAGATTCCAATGTCTGCTAAACTCAAGCGATGTTCTTGGTGTGGCGAGGAGCCAATCTATATCAACTACCACGACAAAGAGTGGGGCATGCCTGTCTATGATGACCGAGCACTATGGGAAAAGTTGATCTTGGACGGTTTCCAAGCTGGCCTCAGTTGGATTACTATCCTTAAGAAACGAGAGAACTTCATTAAAGCCTTCGATGGTTTTCAGCCTGAGATCATTGCCAATTATTCAGAGAAAAAGGTCCAAGAACTCATGAATGATGCTGGCATTGTCAGAAACCAAAGTAAGATCAGGGCAAGCATCATCAATGCACAAGCTTACCTGGACCTGATGGAAAAGGAGTTCTTCTCAGAGTTTCTTTGGTCCTTTGTTGACGGTAGACCCATCGTGAATCGACTCCAGTCCTTAAAGGA
>JAQCAN010000133.1 GCA_027621335.1 Bacteroidota bacterium | reverse complement strand
ACCCGTCTCTCTCTCTTGAAGGGGGCAGCGACTTCTGGTCAATCAGGCTTCTTGGGCCATTTTGGACTTGCAGCTGCCATTCTTGCTGGCCTTGCAGTCGTCTTTGTGAATCCATCTCAAAAGACCTTGGATCAGCATACAGAGTCTATTGCCGCAGAGATTTTTGAGAATGATATGAATCCTTACCAAGACGATTCTCAAGATTACACGCTATCAGAGTCCAATATCGAAGCCCTATCATCAGGTGATTCGGTAGAAGGAGAAGACTTGGCTTCAACACTTGAAACTGAAGTTGACCTTGTCGAGGAGAATCTTACTTCAACTGAGAAAGCACGCATTCTGAGCATCAATGAAAAGCTCCAGAAAGCAGCCAATAATGGCAAAGAGGAGAACCTAGAGGGTCAGATTACCACACGTTATGTAGGAAAGGATTTCGATCTTGGTGCTTTGAGAATGTTCAGTCCCAATAATGATGGCCATAAGGACGTATTCATGCCTTCAACTTTGAGTGCTTCTGACCTCTTTATTTTGAGTATCACAGATGATTCTGGAAATTTGATTTACAGAACCAAGACAGTCGACAGGCCATGGTCTGGAAAGGACACCACGGGACAAGAGATGCCAGCCGGTCATTATAGCTGGGAGGTTACTCTTCAGAAGGACGGTAAGAAAGAAATCTTTAGAGGAGTCGTCAGGCTAGACCGATAAAGAACAACAAAGACACTAGTGAGAGAAAGGAGATGAGGTTCATCTCCTTTTTCGATTAAGGCTTTGTGTGAATAGAGGTCTCGGATGAGCTTACATTCTTAGCATGTCTTTGGGATGAGGGATTATCCTTCTCAAGTTGTATAACTAGGTGAAGCTTTTGAAGCTAACGGTTCCAATACTGCGTTGATTTTGGCCTTCTGAAGTCTATGAAAGACCTATATTTGAGATGCTTTGTAGACCAATAAAGTTTTGAAATGCATTAAACAACCAAGAACTTTGAATCTACTTCGATATCTGATATCCTCTGTTCTCTCTTTAGGATTATTCTTGATGGCTTCGTCTCAAGGTGAATACCCCATAATGAATGGAACCGTCAATACTTGTTCTGGAATCTTTGTGGATGATGGAACAGAGAGTCCATATTCTGGAAATGACTACACATTCACCATATGTCCTGATGTTCCAGGAGATGTCATCCAGATAGAATTCGGAGCATTCAGCCTACAGGTCTCAGTGAATGCGAACAACAGTGATCGTATGATCATCTATCAAGGGAATTCCACTGCAGCCCCTCAAGTCGGTGTCTACACAGGCATGGACCTATCAGGTTTGACTATCACCGGAAATACAGCCAATGTAACAGGATGTCTGACTATCGTCTTCCAGTCTCCTACCGGGAATACAGCCAATTTCCCAGGATGGTTTGGTCAAATCAGCTGCACTACGCCATGCGATGAACCCACTCAGAACTCATCATTTGTTTCCCCCCCCCCTGCTGTGGCCGGCTTGGACAGCATCTCAGTCTGTGTTGGAGATCCTGTGGATTTCTCTGGAGCAGGTTCCACCGCTGCGCCTGGTTTCACATTGGCACAGTACATCTGGAATTTCGATGATGGATCATTGGATACTTTAAGCGGTATCAATACGACCCATATCTTCCAAGAAGCAGGTGAATTCATAGTGAGTTTAACTGTAGAGGATAACAATGGTTGTCAAAGTCCGAACCTCAGTCCATTGAAGGTCATAGTGAGCACCTTACCAGAGGTCATCATTGACTACCCTGATACTATATGTCTCGGTGAGACTGCCCAGGTGAATACTACTCTCAACGGCATCACATGGACGGCACTACCGCCATTGGTCGTTTCGGGAGAAACGTACTTGGCCGATGACCTGGGCTTCGATTTCAATTCAACGCTGACGTTCGATTTCTTTGAGCCAGGGTCAACATTGGACGACTGTAATGATTTACTGGAAATCTTCATCAACATGGAGCACTCGTACCTAGGCGACCTTGAAATGTCTATTGTCTGTCCAGATGGCACATCGGTGGTATTGCATGAATTCGGAAGTGGCGGTGCAGGAACGTATCTGGGAGAGGCTGTAGATTTCCCTTCTCCAGATGTTGGACCAGGTGTCGGTTATGATTATGGATGGTCGCCAACATCTACTTTGGGCTTTTTATATCAAGCAGCCAATCAAAGCCAGGTCGACTACATAGATAATCAAGGTTCAAACATCTCAACCCAAGTGGTGAATCCAGGAATCTATGAGAGTCAGAATGACCTTTGTGACTTGGTTGGATGTCCGTTGAATGGAACTTGGACTTTTACTGTGACTGATAACCTAGGAATAGATGATGGCTACATTTTCTATTGGGGCATCACTTTCAATCCTGATCTCTTCCCAGGTGTGACCACCTTCACGCCCATCTGGGGCCAACAAGCAGATTCATCTTTCTGGAGCACCAATGCCGCAAATGTTATGGCCACTTCGGCCAACGGAAATGACATCTCCATCGTTCCTGATTCACCAGGAACCTACGACTATACCTTCACTTCTTTGAACAATTTCGGATGTTCCCACGACACGACCATCAGCATTGTGGTCACAGAACCTTTTGAATTTGAGGCATGGGAGGATCAGGTCATTGAATGTGAGGCTACGACCACATTGGGAGTGGATCTTGTTGGTTCTCCTCCCCCTCCCCCCACATGTGATTATTCGCTGATCCTTACAGACACTTGGGGTGATGGATGGGATGGTAGTGAAGTGACCATTTCTGTTGATGGCGTAGATACAGACTACACGCTGAACTTTGGCGTCAATCAGACCTTCAATCTTAATGACCTTCCCCATGGAGCGGACCTAGAGGTCAGTTACACGGCCGGAGGAGATCCATTCGAAAATGAATATGTGCTGGAAGATGCCAATGGAGACATAATTTTCCAGGACGGCCAATTCTTCACAGCACCAGATGAAGGTGTTGTTTTCATAACCAACGTGGACTGTTCTCCTCCTGGGCCCACCTTTGTCTATGAATGGTCACCAGCAGGCCCATTGAACAATCCCAACCTTCAATACCCAGAAGCGAGCGGATTGATTCAGAGTACCACCTTCACAGTGAGTGTCTATGAAGAAGGACATCCAGATTGCGCTGTTCAGGATGAAATGGTCTTGACCATTTCAGGGGCATTGACTGCCGGTCCTGACATACTCAATTGTGCCATGTCCTATACTATGGAGGCCTTCTCAGTAGGTCAAGGCCAATGGAGCGCGCCTGCAGGCTCAGGATTGGTTTTCTCTGATCCAAGTTCTCCGACTACCACAGTCACTGCAACTGTGCCTGGAACTTACACATTGACCTGGATAGATACGGAAGGACTCTCCTGCCCGAACACCGATGATATCATCGTTTCCTTCTTTGATGGCATAGACATCGAGCCGACTCTAACAGAACCGATTTGTTTTGGTGAGTGCACTGGCAGTATCCAAGTTATTGGAATTGGCGGAACAGTAGCTGCCGGATCGGATTATACCTATACGTTCTCGTCAGGGTCATTGAGCGTCACACCTAATCGCAGAGATGATGTATGTTTTGGAAACATGGAAGTCACATTGACCGATGACAATGGTTGCTCCAGCACAGAGATCTATTTTGTGGATCAGCCTCCTGCGCCTGTGATTGACTCTGTCGCAACAGAACGTGAAGAATGCGCAGGTTTCTGCAATGGAATGGCGGAAATCTTCAGCCAAGTAGCAGTGGAATATAGCTTTGATGATGGTAACAATTTCCAGCCCGGATCAATGAATAATGAGCTCTGTGGTGGGCTTCACTTCTTACAAATAAAGGACGGAAATGGCTGCACAGCAACTGAAGAAATCATCATAGCATCACCCATAGCACCAATTGCCAATTTCGCTGCAGAGCCTCCTTATGTATCGATGTTCGACCCTGCAATCCAATTCATCAACTTCTCGGATGGACAAATCCTCTCTGATTGGTCATTTGGAATCCCAAACCCTGTTGGGACATCTCAAGAAGAGGAGCCTCTTTTTGTCTTCCCTACAGAGCCAGGAGTCTATATGATACAGCTTATCGTCACGGATAGCATTGGCTGCACAGATTCATTGGTGAAGAATATCGAAGTTCTGGATGAACTCCAGATCTTCATTCCTACGGCCTTCTCCCCAAATGACGATGGCATCCTTGAAGTCACGGTTCAGGATCTGGATCCTCTCACCTACTCTTTCGAAGTCTTCGATAGATGGGGAAGGAAAGTCTTCGAAACAAATGAATACCCGACTAGTTGGAATGGTCAGGGAGCGGATAACGAGAACTTCTATGTCTCTGATGGGGTCTATGTATGGCGAATCAAAGCCAAATCGAGAACGACCACGGAGAAGCTCGAAATGCAAGGCCTGATCACGGTGATCAGATAAGGCTATTCTTTATAAAAGACTCCACCTCCGCTGAGGAGATGGCTTGATGAGAGCGGTCATAGACCGCTCTTTTTTTGTAGACGATGATGAGTTGCGGACTTTGATGATGAACGCCAAAATCACTTGCTATGGCGTTGCTGACCTCACGGTGTGCAATAAGATCCAACAGATGATAGTCCATCACGTCTGAAGGGGTGCTTTCCTCCTCGAAATTCCTCAACACCATTTTACTGATGATACATCGGGTGCTGTGTTTGAAGATGACCTGTGGTCTGCTTTCAGAGCGCTCCAAGACCTCATTGAGATGATTCCTAGTGGTAAGAGCAGTCCATAGGTTTTGACCTTGGTCCTCATTCTCCCTATGTCCGAACCAGGATCCCATTTCAGTTCGATTTTCCTGGATAAGCCTTCAAAGCCTCTTTGATGATGATCACCGCGTCCATGAGATCTTCTTTCTTAAGCACATAGGCCAATCTCACTTCATCTTTTCCTGCTCCTGGTGTCGCATAGAATCCTGAGGCAGGAGCCATCATGACGGTCTTCCCGTCCAGTTGGAAACTCTCAAGGATCCACTGACAGAAATGTTCGCTATCCTCGATAGGCAATCTTGCCATGCAGTAAAATGCACCTTTAGGCTTAGGACAGAGCACTCCTTCAATGGAGTTCAGTCCATCGACCAGAACATTCCTCCTCATGTCATACTCCCTGTTCACTTCATCAAAATAGCTCTGAGGAGTATCCAAGGCCAGCTCCCCGGCAACCTGTCCCAATGTAGGCGGGCTCAATCGGGCTTGGGCGAATTTCATCACGGCACCCTGAACGGCTTGGTTCTTTGTGACCAAAGCCCCCACCCTGGCCCCACACATACTGTATCGCTTCGAAACGGAATCCACAACGATCACGTTCTGTTCCATCTCCTTGAATTTCAAGCAGGATCTTGGAATTGCATCCCCGTAGCAGAATTCCCTGTACACTTCATCAGCGATGAGAAAAAGATCATGCTTCAACACGATAGCCTGCAAGGCCAACAATTCATCGGTCGTGTACAGATACCCTGTCGGATTGGCCGGATTGCACAAAAGGATACCCTTGGTCTTGTCTGTGACCAGTTTCTCAAATTCCTCGATGGGAGGTAGGGCATAGTCATCTTCGATCCTGGAACTTACTGGAACCACTTTGACTCCTGCTGAGGTACAGAATCCATTGTAATTCGCATAGAAAGGTTCTGGAATAATGACCTCATCTCCTGGATTGAAACAAGTCTGTAGGGCGAATAGAAGCGCTTCAGAACCACCAGTGGTGACAATCACATCATCTACACTGACTTTGATCCCAACCCTATTGTAATAATGTGACAGCTTCTCTCTATACGATTGAAAACCAGCAGAATGGGAATATTCGATGACTTTCATATCCAGGTGCCTCAGACCTTCCATGACGTTCACGGGTGTCTCGATATCCGGTTGACCGATATTGAGGTGATGCACATGCACTCCCCGCTTCTTGGCGGCCTCGGCATAGGGTACGAGTTTCCTGATGGGTGAAGGAGGCATAATGGTGCCTTTCTGAGAAATATGAGGCATAGGAATAGGTTCGTTTTAGAGCCAACGAAGATAGCCAATGGAATCAGCAATATATAGCTCTTCCAGGGCCAATCTAGAGCAACAAAAAAAGCTCAGCCTAAGGCTGAGCTTTCAATTCGACAGAATTCAATATTACTTGATCACTGGAGCGCCAGTTGGAGTCTCCTTCACTGGAGTTCCAGACTCGCTGTCAGGGTTCAATACCATTCCTTTGATACGGATGACCTTGGTAGGCTCATTGGTCGCATTTGAGGTGATAGTGACCGACTTATTGATAGGTCCGACCCTCTTAGTGTCATACTTCACTTTCATGACGGTGCTCTCTCCTGGAAGCACAGGCTCCTTGCTCCATTCAGGCACAGTGCATCCACAACTACCCTTTGCATTGGTAAGGATAAGTGGTTCATTTCCTTTGTTCGTGATGAGGAATTCACAGTATGGATCAGCTCCTTTTTCGATGTCACCGTAATCGTGAACCTCCTTATCAATGGAGATAGATGGACCTGACTGAACTGCAGCGCCAGTCTGGGCAATGCTTGCAGAAGATAGTAGGCCGATGGCAGCGAGGAACAAAATTGCTTTCTTCATGGTATAGATGTTTTGTTTACTTGATTTGTACGTTCTATATGTAAATGTACGGGGACTGAAAGGGAGGGTTCGTTATTTAACAGGCTTTTAACATAGTAGCCCAAAGGCGCACGTTCAAATGAATATGCTAGAATACCTATTGATCATACTTGTAAGCGGTGCAAGCCTTGTTCTGGCCCTATGGGGAATTCTCCAGTCATTCCGAAGAAGAGAATGGTTGGTTTCTGTCATTTTGCTTGCCTTGATCATAGCTGGAATTCTCATTCTTTTCTTCCGCCCCTTGCTCGACATGCACTCAGGGGCAATTCTTCTGGCCACTTCAGCGGCCCAGTT
>JAQCAN010000132.1 GCA_027621335.1 Bacteroidota bacterium | reverse complement strand
ATTATTCAAGAGCAGCAAGGGATGGTAGGCATTCACCAGATCCAATCCCGGTTCATCGTCCAGATAAGGCAAAGTTGCCGACATGAGGTGGGCCAGCCTGACTCGGGCGTGTATGGCATCCATTGTGGTCAACAGTTCTTGGTAGCTTTCCACCAAAGCCACTTCCTTTCGTATCTCTTCACTCAGAGCGGCAAGGATGCGCTCTATCTCTTTCTCCTCATCATAGGCTAAGGCATCCAACTCCATGTTCAGTTGGATATTCTCCTGTGGTTCCACGTAAGTGACGGCCCCACCACGAGACCCTCCATGGGTGCGGCCAGGCACGGAGCGTTTGAAGCTCGATATGGCTGAGAGCACTCTGCGCCCATTGAGGAAGGACTCATTGGATTCACCGAGATAGCCTTGACCAGCCATCTTCTTCAAAAGGCGATCGAAATTGCGGTTCACTTGTCTGCGCTTGGACTGCATCTCCTGCCTGATCCTAAGAAGAGAGGGGCTGGCGTCATCCTTTACCTTGAAGTGCTTGTCCAAGACCTTCTCCACCGGATCGATGAGCTTCATGCTCTGCCAAGAGATGTCCATAAGGCTGCGCAAGCGTGGCACATCCTCATCGTAGGTCTTGAAGAATCGAAAGAGCTCATTGACCAAGAGACTGGCTTGATAGATGCGTATTACGCCATCCAAGAATAGACTGGCGTTCTGCATGCGCAGACGTTTCAAGTCCTTGCCAAGCTCCTCGAATTCCAGCCGTGGAAAGGTGACCCCTTCCTCCCGTATGCTGAGCAGTTCGGCCGTCTCTTCAAGGGCTTGTATCGCCTGTCGCCTATTGGAATAAGGAACCAGACCCTTCATCTGCTGCTGCGCAGTGGGACCTAAGCAATACGAAGCTAGCCTCTCACGGACTTTGGAGAATTCCAAGTCGTTCAACGTTTGGGGATCGCAGATAGGGTTCAAGGATATAGGCTAAAGTCAGGCTAAAATACTCGGAGTCATCAAAAGGCAAGGCTAGCTCTCAGTTTTGGCAATGAACTGCTCTTGGCAGAAGACTCAATTCTCTTGCCAAGGCATGACCGAACTCAGGTAATCCACGAAGCGAAGATTACGACCCAAGGTCTTCTTATCAAGGACCGAATATTCCGCCAAGGCATGCAAGAGGAATTCCATCCTTAAGTGCACCGGAGTACCGTCTTTAGCCAGATCGAAATGTGTCACTGCTTCTTCTAGGCCCTTTACCTTTTTCAGAGCAGCACTGAAGTCCTTATCGGAAGAGTCACTGATGAGATCCACGCTCTTGCTCTCAAAATATTCCAAAATGCCCTCATACCTAGCCTTCGCCTCAGGGCGTTTCTTGTTCCCCAGCTGGGCGATGTCCATGAAATAATCTGCGGCCACTGCTCGTATGGCCGCAGCGATAAGTCTGTGGGCCACATTCACTGCTCCTTCCTGCTCTCCTTCATAGACCATCTCTATCTTGCCAACTATGGCCGGTATGGCAGCACTCAGGTCGGACACCCGTAATGTGGTCTTCTTCTCCCCGTTCAAAGCCATCCTGCGTTCAGCGGACGCCACCATGGTCTCATAGGCGGTGATCGTGAGCCTGGCAGAGACTCCGCTCTTCTCATCCACGAATTCGCTCTGTCGAGCCTCTATGGCCACCTGCTCCACCAAGCGCTCCATTAGCAAGGGGATCTCCACGTTATTCTTGGTCTCCTTGCTCAGTTTGACCTCTTGACGGGTTATGCTCATGCCAATCTCTGCAGAGCCCGGATAATGCGTGATGATCTGACTCTGGATGCGATCCTTCAATGGGGTGATGATAGAGCCTCGGTTCGTGTAATCCTCTGGATTAGCAGTGAAGATGAACTGCATATCAAGGGGGAACCTCAATTTGAATCCACGCACCTGGATATCTCCTTCTTGAAGGATATTGAACAAGGCCACCTGAATCCTTGGTTGAAGGTCTGGCAACTCGTTGATGACGAAGATGCAACGGTTCGCCCTTGGAATCATCCCGAAGTGGATGACGCCTTCATCGTTATAGGTCAACCTGAGATTGGCCGCCTTAATAGGGTCCATGTCACCGATGAGATCGGCAATATTGACGTCCGGTGTGGCAAGTTTCTCCGCATAGCGATCATCTCGATGGAGCCAAGTGATAGGGGTCTCATCGCCTTTCTCTTTAATGATACTCTTGGCCCAAGAGGATAATGGCAATAATGGGTCATCGTTCACCTCACTTCCCTCAACCACTGGAATGTATTCATCCAGAAGACCGGTCATGAGTCTTGCAATACGTGTCTTGGCCTGTCCACGGAGCCCCAGAAGGTTGATGCTGTGACCTGCCAGGATGGCCCGCTCCATCGCTGGGATAACGGTGTCCTCATACCCTTTGATGCCAGGGAAGACCTCTTCCTTGTTCTTCAGCTTAAGGAGGAGGTTGTCCTTCATCTCCTCTTGGATACTCTTACTCACATAGCCTGAGGCCTTCAATCGGCCCAAAGTCTTGATGTCCTCGGTTTTCATAGTCTTCTTCTCTTATTCTTCTGATAATCTGCAAAAATGAACTCTCCCAATCCCTGAAGGCTGGAAAAGAATGCTTTCCCCTTATTCGCCTCGGTGAAGTCTTCCACAAAGGATTGCAAGTAAGGGTCTTGGGCGATCATAAAGGTGGTCACGGGAATCCCTGCCTTACGACATTTCACGCCCAATCCAATGGTCTTGTTGATGACCCTAGGGTCATGCCCGAAACTGTTCTGATAATAACTCCCATCAGGCTCTTTCAAACAGGTGGGCTTACCATCGGTGATCATGAAGATCTGCTTGTTCGGAGTCTTCTTCTTCCTTAGGATATCCATGGAGAGCTCCAGCCCGGCAACGGTATTGGTATGGAAAGGCCCCACTTGTAGATAGGGCAACTCCTTCACGGGAACCTCCCAAGCATCATTCCCGAAGACCACTACATTCAGCGTGTCCTTAGGATATTGAGTGGTGATGAGCTCGGCCAGTGCCATTGCGACTTTCTTAGCTGGAGTGATGCGGTCTTCTCCATAGAGAATCATACTATGTGAGATGTCGATCATCAGCACGGTACTCATCTGGCTCCGGTGCTCCTGCTCCATGACTTCCAGGTCCTCCTCCTTCAGGTTGAAGTCATCGATTCCTGTGCGCAGTTGACTGTTCCGCAGGCTGGCTGTGAAATCGATCTGCGAAGTGCTATCCCCGAACTGGAACGGACGCCTGTCAGAGTTCATCTCATCCCCTTGGCCCACATGGGGGCTTCGGTGCTTGCCTTGTCCACTCTTCTTCATCTTTCCGAAGACCTGATCCAAGGAACGCTTTCGAATGAGCTTCTCTGTCTTCACTGACATCTTGCCGCCTCCCCCTTTCTCCACCTGCTCTATGTAACTCTTCTCCTCTAGCTCTTTTCGGAAATCCTTCAGAGTGTATTCAGGTGTGGTGATGCCATGCTCATCATCAATCTCCTTCATCCAGCGGAAGGCCTCATCCACATCGCCTGAGGTATAGACCATGAGTTCCAAGAACAGCTCAAGCAGCCGCTCGAAGGGCGTGCGCTCATCGGCTTCAGGAATATAGTGTTGGAATCTGTGTCCTATCATCTCATGACTAATCTACGGACTATAGACATCACACGGTAGGGTTCTGCTTGTCAAGTCCACTGTTTTATCCTGCCGCCCCTCCAAGAGACCTCATATCTTTGGCTAGCATGCCAATGGACAGCTCCATAGTCTACCTGAAAGGGGTGGGCCCCAGCAGGGGTGAATTGCTTATGGCCGAGCTGGGCATACGCACCTACAGGGACCTTCTCCATCACTTCCCCTTTCGCTATATCGATCGCTCCCAATTCCATAAGATCAGGGACATCCGTGATGAGAACACCTTGGTCCAACTGCAGGCCACACTAGTGGAGAAAAAGGTTATCGCCCAGAAGCGTGGCTCTCGGCTGGAAGCCTATATCAGCGATGAGACGGGAAGGCTCAAGCTCACCTGGTTCCAAGGGGCCAAGTGGATAGGAGCGCAACTTCAGGTAGGAAAGGAGTACCTGATCTTCGGCAAACCCACGCGTTTCAAAGGCACCTACAGCATCAATCACCCTGAGATGCAACTCATGGAGGAGGGCAAAGCACCCATCTTGGGCGTCCTGCAACCGGTCTATAACTCCACGGAGAAATTGACCCGAAAAGGACTTGATACCAAGGGCATAGAACGGCTAATAAAACAGGTCATCCCTGAGGTCATCATGGAGGTCCACGAGACCCTCCCTGCCGAAGTCATCGAAGACCTTCGATTGATCCCAAGAAAAGAGGCCTTGCAACACATCCACTTCCCTAAGAGCATAGATGATATGAAACGGGCCCAGTTCCGCCTCAAATTCGAAGAGCTCTTCTACAAATGGCTCTTTTGATCAGCAAGGTCTCACGCTTGGAAAAGACGAAAGGCATGCGCTTCGAGACCGTAGGCGAAGCCTTCAACAGCTTCTATGCGAACAACCTTCCGTTCGACCTGACCGGAGCCCAGAAAAGGGTTCTTAAAGAAATCCGAAGGGACATGGGGAGTGGCCAGCAGATGAACCGTCTCCTTCAAGGGGACGTGGGCAGTGGAAAGACCATCGTGAGTCTCCTATGTATGCTCATTGCGGTGGACAACGGCTACCAATCCGCCCTCATGGCTCCTACAGAGATCCTGGCCAAACAGCATTTCGAGACCTTGTCCATCTTGCTCACTGGCACCGGTATCCGCTGTGCCTTGCTCACAGGGAGCACCTCCAAAGCGGAGCGCAAGACCTTGCATCAGGCCTTGGAATATGGAGAGTTGCATATCCTCATAGGTACCCATGCCCTGCTGGAGGACAAGGTGCGATTCCAGAACCTTGGCCTGGTCATCATCGATGAACAACACCGTTTCGGGGTGGCACAAAGGGCCAAGCTTTGGTCTAAGAATGAGCGCCCCCCTCATATCCTCATCATGACGGCTACTCCGATTCCAAGAACCTTGGCCATGAGTTTTTACGGGGACCTGGATGTCTCCCAAATCGATGAACTCCCGCCTGGACGCAAGGACATCAAAACTGTTCATCGCACAGATGCCCATAGGCTGAGTGTCTTCCAATTCATGGAGGACGAGGTCAAGAAAGGCCGGCAGATCTATGTGGTCTATCCCCTCATCGAGGAGTCAGAACTATTGGAAGCTGAGTATAAGGATCTGATGGATGGCTATGAGAGCTTGAGCAGAAGATTCCCACCGCCTGAATATCAGATCGGTATCGTCCATGGACGTATGAAATCAGACGATAAGGACTATGAGATGAGGCGTTTCGCGAAGAAGGAGACCCAGATCCTCGTAGCCACGACCGTCATAGAGGTCGGGGTGAATGTGCCCAATGCCAGCGTCATGGTAATAGAAAGTGCAGAACGTTTCGGGCTGTCCCAGCTCCATCAACTCCGAGGGCGCGTGGGGCGTGGAGCCGAGCAGAGCTACTGCATCCTCATGACCGGCCACAAATTGAGCAAGGATGCAAGACTGAGGTTGGAGACCATGGTCAGGAGGCATGATGGTTTTGAGATCGCGGAGGTGGATCTTCAGATCCGTGGAGCAGGGGACATCATGGGCACACGTCAGAGTGGAGAGATAGAATTGAAGATGGCGAGTTTGGTGAATGATGGACCTATTCTATCTCGAGCGAGAGAGGCTGCACTGAGTATCATTCAAGATGACCCCAAACTGCAGAAGGACAGCAATCGCATCCTCATTCCAGAGTTACGGAAACAGATATCCAGCCACTTACACTGGGCGAGGATCAGCTAATCGGAGAGCCTTCAAGAAGCGCTCCTCGTTCAGCTCATGCTGCAGAATGACCTGGTAACCAGGACGCGAGGAAAGACGTGCCGCAAGGTATTCCTGTTCAGTCTGTCCAGGGGTAGGAATCAAGATGGCCGGGATCTTCGCTTGTTCTATGTCCATGATACTGCTATAGCCGGAGCGACAGATGACAACCCGTGACCTTGTTAGGAGATCCTGAAGCTCCTCTCGATTGACATGCTCAATGATGGTCAATCCATCTTGGGTGTATAAACCTGCCGCTTCCACCATTCCTTTGACCAGGATTGCCCCTTCTATAGCACTCAAGTATGGTTTGAGCTCCGTTTGAAGAATGGTCCTTTGAGGTTCAGGACCTGAAAGGAGAGCTAGAATAGGAATATCCTTCTCCACCTCAGTCAATGATCTGACCGTACTCAAGGTACCAATGAATCGCTTTGGGATATTGATGGCCGGTGAAGAAAGTTCACCTGTCAAATTATCCTCTCCCTCCTCATCAGGAATCCAGCACTCATCAAAACGATTCAGCATGCGGTGATTGAAGCGATTCAACATCTCTTCGAAGACTGGACTCTTGACCCATACTTGATGCGTCAAGGCAATGGACTTGACTTTTTTGTGACGCACTCCATAACGGTTATCAGAGATGATGAGATCCACTGGACATGACTTCACAAAACGTTTGGTCCATTTGTATTCTTCAAGGATGACATTCCAGAGTTTGGGCAGTTGATTCACAATAGCTAGGACCATGGATCCATCTCTGCTATACTTCACATTGTACCCTGGTAACTGATGAAACTCAAGATGTGGGAATGAGGTCTTGAGAAAAGTCAAAGACTCTCCATTGGAAGCAATAATCACTTCCCAGCCATCCTGTTCATAGCGCTCGATCAAAGGAATACATCGTGTAGCATGCCCTAAGCCCCAATTCAAAGGGGCAATAAGCACCTTCGAATTATTAGCCATTGAGGAAACTATAAATGGGGAATTTCATGAGATAGAAAGATTTGATGTAAGCATGACAAATCTTGATTCAAAGATATCAAAATCAAAATCCTGAGATTCGCACCCTTATGGGGAAAGACAAACTAAGGAAGTTC
>JAQCAN010000131.1 GCA_027621335.1 Bacteroidota bacterium | reverse complement strand
CAAGGATCGGTCGTATCATCGATGATTGGACCGAGCCAACACTTGAGTTTGATTTTGCCAACGTTCTCGTCATTATCACCGGCCAGAGAATCGCCAGGCATAACCAATTCTATGTGCCCAGGATAAAGGCGAAGGCCACCAGGATGATAGTTAGGCAGTTCAGGATCTGAAGCTTGACCAAGATCTGACATGGCTCTGATTGCAGACACTGGACGGAGATAATCATAGAACCCTTTTGCTCCCCAAGTGGACACCGCACAATCGTGAACAGCTCCTCCTAAGGTCAAGTAGGACTTGACGTCATATTCCATATGATCCAAAGGATCTCCCTGACCTTGCCACTTCCAAGTGAAAAGGGGGTGTTGGCTAGTCTGATTGTAGATACTGAACCAGTGCCCAGGAGGGGTCTCACTGCTTGGTCCGTCCGCCCAGAATTCTGCCAGGATCCGAGTATAATCACCCCTTGGGACGATTTTTGGCTCATAGGGGAGTCCTGTGGCTGGATTTAAAGGGTGGCCATTGTTGATACTTCCTCCATTGAAGAGGTCATAGTAATCCAAGTAGTCATCATGTCCTTCGGGCCAAAGATTATGATCGAAATTTCCTCGAGAGGCAGGAGAAATATCCCACATGACCCCATCGTCTGCATCAAGATGACCTGACCAGATGGCCACCATCTCGAACCCGGTTTGGTAATCGCTGGTCTCTCCATCACCCTCCATACTGTGGAGCGGGGGAGGTCCTGGATCATGGTAGAGTAGCCAATCATGTCCATCACGGGTCTTGACTGTTTTTATAGAATCGTCCAGAGCGAAACCAACTACATTGCCCCATTCAGGACCAAGGAAAGGTGGCGTGTATGGAAAAGGCTCACATGACTGGTCATAGAAGAGTGGCACACTAATGGGCTGCCAACGGTTCATGTCACTGATGTTAGGATTACCAAGAGAATCCAAGACCATGAAGATGTCATCATTCACAGGCTGGTAGTACTGGTTCGCGTAATTATTCTGCTGATTGGCTCCGTCAGCATAACCTGCAGCGATCATCTGCTGTCCGATATAATTACCTAGCGCGGCCGGAATTCCTGTTGAATAATCAACACTGGTAAATGAAGGATTGTAGCCAAGAAAGGCCATCGTAGAATCCAACGTCATGAACGTATTCGCCTGCCCAGGAGAACCGAGATATCGGTTCCTCATCAATCGGTAAGCTGCAAAACTGATGGCCTCTTTTCTGGCGGCTTCTATATCGCCAGCTGGAGGGACTGGACTGAAAGGACATACATAGGTTCCAAAGGTCTTTCCAAGTAGCTTGGGTTCAGCAATGGCATCATAAGCCGCCCAAGAATCGTACATTACGATGGAAAGGTGATAGAGATTCCTTGCATGCACCGTTGGTTTTGCAAAATCCCTTCTTACAGCCTCCAGATTCACTTCTGTCCAGATGTGAGGTATACTGTTCTGGGCATTCGAATGGAAACCAAAGGTCAAAAAGGTCAGGAACAGGAGGAGGTAATTCTTTCTCATACTTTTCTAAATCATACGTTATCCGATTCTAAGACGCAATAGTTGGAATAGCTTTGCTGTACCTGCTATTTTCTCCGGGAGGAGCAAAGGTACATAGAGCAGATTCTAAAGTCTAGAAGAAAAATGGCCAATCCTTACATGATTTTCGTCATGTCGGCATAAAATAACCTTATGATTATCAGAAGATTGACTTATGTATTGAGTAGATCTGAGCTTACTTCCAAGCCAGATAACCGCCTTTGAGATCGAACAGGGTCTGAAAACCTTCCTCTTCCATGATGTCACAGGCTTTAGCGCTCCTTCCTCCTGATCTGCAATAGACGAAGACGGGGCGGTCCTTGTCCAATTCAGACACAAGGCTTTTGAATTCAGGGGAGTAGAAATCGATGTTCAAGGCATTATCCAAATGACCTTCTGAGTGCTCTTCAGGAGTTCTTACATCGATGATCTGCGGGGTTTCGGATTCAGAAATCTTGGATTCCCAAGTAGATTGATCAATGACTTGAGAGGTAACGATAGCCGCCCGATCATCCGTATCCTGCGACTTCTCAGTCTGGGAACTACATGCATTGAAAGTGAGGCCTAGTATGAAGAGTAGGAGCAATGGCTTGTTCATGGTTCAATTCGCTTTATATTCTACAACATCACCGGTCCAATCCATGATGCCACCCTCTAGATTATTCACATTTTGGAATCCTTTTGAGGCCATGATCTGACAGGCCTGACCGCTTCTGGCACCACTGCGACAATAAATATAATAGTCTTTGGATGTGTCCATTTTGGAAATGGCATCCATAAAACCATGTGCATCGAAAATGTTCAAGGTCACGGCACCCGGAATGATGCCATCTTCCCATTCTTCGGGAGTGCGAACATCAAGTATGACTGATTCGGATGATTCTGATCCTTGTTTCCACTCGTTCTGAAAAAGACGTTGCATGAGGTGTGATATTTTAATGACTGCAAAGGAACGAATTAGGCCATTGGTGAAGTGTACCTTCAGTCACTCACCTTTTCATCACAGTGGCACCAGATACCCCAACCCTTGCTGAAGATATGGACCTTTTTTGTCGGGCCATTGTCGTCTACTACCGGTAGATCTTGATTCATCCATTCGAATAGACCTCCATATAAGTTCTTGACGTTGGTGAAGCCAGCTTCAATGAGTTTCTTGCTCACCTGTTCACTTCGATAGCCAACTGAACAGTAGACTACGATAGGTTGGTCTTTAGGTATGTTTTTCAAGGTGCTGATATCCAGATGGTCATAACCAACTGGAATTGCGCCTTTTATATGACTGACCTTGAATTCTTTGGGCTCACGGCTGTCCACGAAAAGATAGGAATCTGGTGAGCCTCCTGCTTCTTCTACCGTGATTTCAGGAACATTATGGGACAAGAGGGTCTTCAACATGAGATTGTAAGCACCTCCTTCCACCATTTTCTGCCCATGGGTGGAGAATGAGAGTGCAAGGAACATGGCTACCCCGGATAATAGCCTGCCGCAGCCGATCATAACGCTCAGGATCTTCATTGTCCATCGATTCTCATTGCTCATCCTCATTCTTTGTGTCATTCGGGAAGTATCTCACTCAGTTCCAAGTTCCAGTCGTAATCTCCATAGCTCAGTGAGGCATCAAGTCCTTCAGGAATGATGCCATAAGGAACAAGGAAATCCTTGATTACGCCCTTCTTTCCGCCAAAGTCCCCTCTGAACCAGCTCATTAACGGGGTAACAGTCACTGAATTTCCCTCAATCCTTGTCGTGCGCTCTAAATAGATGCGGGCCGATTCGTCCATCTGCTTGTCAAGCCTACCTATATGATAGATTCGTACAGGAGGGCAACTCGTTGCGCCACAGTTCAGGGCAAAATGAACTCGTCCATCAGGGGCCTTGGTTCGCCACATGCGAATGTGTTTGGCTGCGAAAGGGTTCCTTATATAACCAAGGGAGAGCTTCCAACGTGAGGATCGGATGATGCCATGTTCCAGATCATCGAAACTCATTTCTTTGCCGGCAATGACCATACGTTTCTTAGAAAAGAAGGCCCCTCTGTCGCCATATAGGGAAGGGTCATTGAACAGGAAGTCCTGAATGAACCCGTTATAGGTATTGATCCAAAAGACCAATTTCTTTTCTTCGGTATCCAATTGATCCCTCAAATACTCTGCATCCATTTGCCTGTAGTTCTCCAATATTGAGGAAGTGCTCTGGTTGGCAGCGATGGAGGAAAGAAACTGCTCTGACAAGGAAATAGGGTCCACTATTGAAGTACCCATGGCCTTAGGTTGAGGCGATGTGAGAAAGAAGAGAAGCAGAATAACACTGGAATGATTCAGAAATCTATTCACCATGGGGTTCTAGTATATGTTTGAAGCTACAAATTCCTAGATTGTCAGACATGCAAGAACGAGGCCTGAGTGTTGTGATTCCGACCTTAAATGAAGGTTCACGCATAGTTGGATTGTTGGATTACCTATTCTCTAGAGATACTACAGGCAGGTTGGAAGTTATCGTGGTGGATGCTGAAAAGAGTTCGGACGGTATAAAGGAACGTGTTCAGTCCTATAAAGCATCCTACATCAAAAGCAATAGCAATAGCCGATCTGCCCAAATGCATGAAGGAGCACGTTTATCGTCTAGACCCCTCATCGCTTTCTTACATGCCGATGTCACGCCACCTCAATATTTCATCGAATCCATTGAAGAAACACTGGCTTCAGGACTTGACTTCGGATATTTCTCCTACCACTTCGATAAGGCTTCACTACTTCTGAGGGTCAATGGATGGTTCACTAAGTTCAAAGGAGTATTCACAGGAGGAGGGGATCAAATGCTCTTCATGACTAAAAGAACCTATGAGGACAGTGGTGGATTCGACACGACCTGCCAATTTATGGAGGACTTCGAATACCACTCACGTCTCGTAAAAGGAGGGTATCACTTCACCATCATCAATAGACCTGCGACTGTGTCCGCCAGGAAATATGAGAAGAACTCCTATCTTAAAGTCAATCTTATCAATCTCTACACACTGTTGGCTTTCCGGCTTGGGAAGGATCCTGTCAAACTGAAGTCCACCTATGGAAGACTACTAGGAGTAAAGTCTTGAATTCAGTTCTCACGCACCCATATGAATCTGGGGCGATAATTCCGAACATCAGAGAAGAGATCCCCAAAATTTGAGCTATTGACACTATAGGTCATGAGCATTCCTTTTTCAGGATGCTGGATATGAGGATGGACGCTTGCGTTATAAGTCCAAAGCCCATTGCCTGATTCAGGCGTCTCATAGATGATCTGCCGATACCTCCATGGCCCCAAAGGGGAATCTCCAGTATAGAGTTCGATCTTATTGCCTAGGAAGTCTTGTTGGGTCAATAGTCTGTAAGTATCTCCGGTCTTGAACACAGAGAACATATTGGACACCAAGAGTGGGGATCCATCCTCTTTCAGCATGAAGGCGCTCCCAACGAATTCAGAGCCCCAGCCCTGTCCGTCCCAAAACTCGATATCCCGAAGAGAGTCGACATGCACTCTGGCTACGAGGGCATTTTTTCCGAAGGTGCTCTTGGTGGAATAACAGTATATGTATCCATCCTCCTCATAGATGGAAACCCCTGCCAAGATCTGCGTGGTGCTGATAAGGGGTTCGATACGTATTAACTGAATATCAGGAAGTGAGAAGATGGCCACATCTGTGCCAATGTGTTCAAACCCAAAAGGCCCACCCTCTCCGGTCAGTCTGATTCTCAACATGAACATGTAGATCCTGTCTCCTATGACCGTCCCATCTCCCGGCCAATAGAAATCACCATTCTGCTCAGGTGGCCTGACATAGGCTTTTGGCTGTCCTGTCGTTCCACCGGCAAGGGTGGTGAGGTTGTTCCCCTCTTGGATAACGAAGATATTGTTGAGCAGGGCTGAGCCAGGCCGTGAGTAATTAGGATTCACAGTGCCTAAAAAAGAATCTCCGAAGGTCCACAGGATTCGACCGTCAGGTAGCGGGATGCTATATGCCCCATCACCGCCTGTCCAACCCCCGCCCTGGGTATCGAAGAGGTTAGTGAAGAAGGTGGAGGTCTCAGTGGAAACCGCAGAACTTTGATTGGATTTTATCTCGCTATCCATAAGTACCCCGTTTTCGGGTAAGAGGTCATATGGCTCACACGATACTAGCGCGATGCAGATAATAAGCCAATGTAGTCGGAGTGGCTGTTTGTCGTTCATAGGACTAAAGTAATGTCGATTGGCTTTCCATAGGCAATAAAAGAGCACATTTCTACAGCCATCCACTTTCAAAAGAGGCCATTTTACCGCTAGAGGGTGAACTCTCTTTGAAATCTTATATGTTAATGTAAAAGATTCAAGTGATTGAAATACAGATATATAGATAATTTCAATCGGCAAGGAGATAAAATAATTTCAATAAAATAGAACTATGTTATACATGGTATAAGGTTAAAGATATATATTTGCATAAGAAATTACTATAAGTAACAAGAAATGAATGTTGAGAATACAAAAGCACAGATGAGAAAAGGAGTGTTGGAATTCTGCATTCTTTCCATTCTTAACGGAAAGGAAGCCTATCCGTCAGACATTCTAGAAGAACTCAAGGAAGCGAAACTCATCGTGGTAGAAGGGACATTATATCCCTTGCTGACAAGGCTGAAGAATTCTGGACTTCTTTCATATAGATGGGTGGAGTCCAAGTCAGGGCCACCGAGGAAGTACTACACCTTGACGGAGATCGGAAGAGGATTCTTGAAGGAATTGGAGAGTACATGGAAAGAATTATCAGTAGCAGTTACTAAGACAACCAAATGAGGAAATAGGTCATGAAGAAGACGATAACAATAAACATCAGTGGAGTGATCTTCAATATCGAAGAAGACGCATATGACGTGCTCCGGACATACTTGGACAAACTCGGTCGGAATTTCACCGACTCCGATGGCAAGGAAGAGATCATCGCTGACATCGAGGCAAGGATAGCCGAACTCTTCACAGAGAGACTCGGAGATCGGAAAGAGGTCATTTCCCAAGTGGATGTGGATCAGGTCATGAACGTCATGGGTAAACCCGAGGATCTGGGGATGGATGCCGATGATGAAACCGAAAATAAAGGCCGGACGACTTACACACGGACCCAAAAGCGAAGGGTGTATCGGGACACAGAAAAGGGAGTCATCGGAGGGGTCTGTGCTGGAATCTCACACTACTTCGGTTGGGATCCCATATGGATGCGGATCATCCTTCTCGTGGTCCTTTTTGGATTCGGAATAGGATTCCTACTCTATGTTCTAGCCTGGATCATAATCCCAGCTGCCAAGACTACAGCTGAGAAGTTGGAGATGAGAGGGGAGCCCGTGAATGTGGAGACCATAAAAAAAAAAGTAACTGAGGCA
>JAQCAN010000130.1 GCA_027621335.1 Bacteroidota bacterium | reverse complement strand
TTGAAGGGCCGGTGCTTTGCACCGGCCTTTTTTTTGTCGCCTAACGTATGAGGTCCACCTGACCCCCTTAATATCTAGGGTCTTTGAAGAATCCAAGGCAAAAAAAAGCCTCCCATTTGGGAGGCTTAGAGGTATATCTTAGTACAATGCGTTTATCGCTTATGGAGCTTCACAGTCGAGACGGACAACTTCTTTCTGCCCTTTCTTCTGCGAGCATTCAGAACCTTCCTGCCTCCTGCAGTGCTCATGCGCTCCCTGAAGCCGTGCTTGTTCCTTCTTTTTCTGTTTGATGGCTGAAATGTCCTTTTCATCGTTCTCGTTTTCTAAAGCGGACTGCGAAATTAGCCTTTTTCCTCATCCCTCCAAACCCTTTCAAGCATTTCTCTGAGTTGATGGGTCTTTACAGTGTTACCTTTGCAGCAGCATATGGAGAGTCGAGAGGAAATCAAGAAGCCGAAAGCCAGAATCTCAAAGGAGTCCGTCCAGAGGTCAAGGGCCATCATGAAGTATTTGAAGCCGTATAGGTATTCATTCATATTGGGCCTTGCGCTGCTTTTCTTCTCCAGTATAACTACACTGATAGTGCCTAGGCTCATGGGGCAATTGGCCGGTATAGGTCTTTCAGGAGAATCCCAAGAATGGAATCTGAACCTTGGGCCCATTACCTTGGATATGATGGACTTGAACACGATAGGCGTCCTGCTGTTCGTGGTATTCTTCCTCCAAGGGGTCATCTCCTTCCTAAAGATCTATGTATTCTCTTATGTGTCAGAATTCATGATACGGGACTTGCGTTCGGATGTGTATACTCACATGATCAGGTTACCAATGGGGTTCTTTGTGGAACAGAGGGTGGGAGAACTTAATAGTCGGATTTCAGCTGACATTGCCGCTATTCAAGAGACCTTCACTACCACTCTGGCTGAATTCATAAGACAGGTCATCGTCATACTCTTAGGCGTGGCATTCTTGTTCTACACGTCAAGCGACCTCACCTTTGTTATGCTCATCACCCTGCCATTGATGATGGTCGTAGCTGTCGTATTCGGCAAGTTCATCAGGAAACTTTCGAAACGCACCCAAGATGAGATTGCAGAATCCAATGCACAGGTACAGGAGACTCTCTCAGGGATAGTCAATGTCAAGTCCTTCACGACTGAGGTCTATGAATCCTTAAAGTACAGTGGGACCGTGGAAAAGGTCAGACAGATTGCAATGAGATCGGCCATATGGAGGGGTCTCTTTGGAGCCTTCATCATCATTTTTCTCTTTGGATCAATCGCCGTGGTGATATGGAGAGGTGCCGTGCTTATGGAAAAAGGCGAACTGGATGCGGCCTTGTTCTTCTCTTTCTTACTGTACACGGTCATGATCGGGGCAAGCTTCGGGGGAATCGCCTCACAATATGCGTCTATTCAAAAAGCTCTGGGTTCTATTGAGGCAGTATTGGACCTCATGGATATCAAAGCTGAGGAGATTCCAGTTGCTTCATCTCCAATCCCCGCAATTCGACTTAAAGGGCACATTACCTTCAATAAGGTTGACTTCTCTTACGCTTCTCGACCGGATGAGAAGGTCATTTCCGACCTTGACATAGAAATCCTCCCAGGAGAGAAACTGGCGTTGGTTGGACCTTCAGGAGCTGGGAAATCGACATTGGCCAGTTTGCTGCTTGGATTTTATAATCCTACTAAAGGACGGATCGAGATAGATGGTCAAACTATTGATGATATAGGATTATCCATCTTGAGGTCCAATATGGCCTATGTACCGCAGGAAGTTCTGTTATTCAGTGGTACGGTCAAGGAGAATATCAAATACGGTTCTCCCGATGCGACCGATGAAGAAGTGTTGAAAGCAGCTAATGATGCCCAAGTGACGGAGTTTATTGACAGATTCGACTCTGGTATGGATACGATTATCGGGGATAGAGGTATCCAACTGTCTGGCGGCCAGAAACAGAGATTGGCTATAGCCAGGGCTTTGCTGAAAGATCCGGCCATATTGATTTTGGATGAGGCCACCAGCGCTTTGGATAGCTCATCGGAAAAACTTGTCCAAAAGGCCCTGGAAAAACTGATGGAGGGAAGGACCTCCGTTATCATTGCTCACAGACTTTCAACCATCAGGAACGCAGATCGTATCATTGTGCTCGAAGGAGGAATGAAGGTAGAGGAAGGAAAGCATAGTGAACTCATCACCCATGATGATGGACTCTACAAAAGACTGTCAGAGTTACAATTCAATGAGTGATTACTGGTAGATTCTCACTAATCTCTTGGTCTCAAAGTACTCACCTTTGAAGTTATCTCTATGGCTTCTAATTTCAACTTTACGTGGAATCTTCTTGAGTTCAGATGTGAAATCACCACCCTTCAGGTAGAGCATGCCAGCGTTCTCTTTGCCTTTGTGCCAATGGACCAAGTGTTTGGTCCAATTGAAGAGTTGAGGTAGTTCCGTGACTGCACGTCCAGTGATGAAATCCTGTTTCTCACTCAAACTCTCCATTCTGCTATGGATGCAACGAATATTGGTCAAACCAATTTTGGTTCCGACATCTTCGATCACCTTTAATTTCTTTCCTACGCTGTCGACCAAAGTGAATTGGGCTTCAGGAAACAGTATAGCCAGGGGTACACCTGGAAACCCCCCTCCTGTACCGACATCCATAACACTGTGCCCATTCAGATTCTGGAAGAGCCCGATAGAAAGAGAATGGAGCAAATGTCTTTCAAGAAAATGTTCGAAGTCCCTTCGTGAAATGACGTTAATCTTTTCATTCCACTCCATATAAAGAGGATGTAGCTTGCCGAGTTGTTCTAATTGAATAGAACTTAAGTCTGGGAAAAGAGTTTGGATGACTCTGAAGCACTCATCAGAACTCATATCTTATCCTTGGAATCCTTCATGATGTTCATTAGGAATTCTCTGGCCCTGAAGAGCTGCGCTTTGACGGTTCCAAGAGGAAGGTCCAATTCATCTGAGATCTCCTCATAAGAATACTCTTGGAAGTAACGTAGTTCGACCAGCTGTCTATAGCGAGGCTTGAGTTTTTGAACCACTTCGCGCATGACTTCTATTTTTTCCTTGTGCATCACGTGCTCTGCGGGATTCTTACCATCGGCCTCCAAATCGAATCGGAGACGGTCACCATCCTCATTCTCGAATTCATTGTCAAGAGATAGCATCTTCTTCTTCTGCTTCCTGATGAAATCGATGCAATTGTTAGAGGCGATTTTGAACAACCAAGTGCTGAAGGCATAATTTGGAGTGTATTGATGGAGCCTCGCAAAGGCTTTCCCAAAAGCTTCAATAGTCAAGTCATCTGCGTCATCCCTGTTGTTGACCATCTTGAGTAGCATGAAATAGATGGAGTCCCGGTACCTTCCCATGAGCTCGGCATACGCCTGCTGATCATTATGGTTCACGGCCTTCTGAACCAGCGCATAATCATAACGGGCCTTATCGGATAGATTGGTGTTTAATTCCATGGTATTGTTTTGCTCCATCTCATCTTGATTGTTGCATACGTATTGACCACCAGATTCAATGGTTCCAGCACAGGAAGTAAAACTAACACGTCAATAGCTGCTAATCTCTTGGCCGCTGGTAGAGAAATCAACATATGAATGAGTGTTTTCCCTAGAAAGATGCCCGCCAATATAAGATAGGCCTTTGAGAGGATGAGACCAGCGATGAGTGAGAGATAGAATAGGCACAGCGCTGAGTACTTCATGAAGAGCATCCTCTTTGTCTTAGAAGAGTAGGCTTTGGACGAGCTAAGATGCCTGGTCTTCTTCCTTATCCAACTCGACCATTTCCCTGGGGTATTAGTGCTTGTGAAGGCATCTCCTGTGATGACCACACCTGTGTTCTTGCTGGTGGCGGCCTGATTTACAAAGAGGTCATCATCTCCGCTGATAAGATGATAATGACGCCTGAAACCGCCTGATGCTTCATAGATCTCTTTAGTATAGCATAAGTTCCGGCCTACTCCAATGTAAGGATGACCTCTGAGCGCCATTCCAAGGAAGTGGGTTGACCCCGTCCAACAGTCGAAACGGACCAGTGAATTCAAAAGACCTTTACCCTTCCTGTACTCCCCATAGCCGAGAACGATTCCATTGTGCATCGAACGGCTCATCTGGCTGATCCAGTGGGCACTTCTAGGCTGACAATCCGCATCTGTGAAAAGAAGGTTGTCGAATTTGGCCCTTTTGATACCTAGGGTCAGTGCGAACTTCTTTCCTTCCGTTCGCTTTTGTTCTTCGGTTATTGTGACCACGGAAAGATTCTTGTACGACTCTTTCAAGCCGCTTAGGATATCACCTGTACTGTCCCATGAGGCATCATCGATGACAATCACTTCGAACGCGGGATGATCTTGAGAAAGAATAGAAGGAAGATTCATGGAAAGATTCTCGGCTTCATTCCGTGCACTGATAATGACACTGACTGGGTCACTTGATGTGCTCTTATCATCCATCTTCTTCATGAAGCTGAGGTAAGGAGAGATGATCTGGAGGATATAGGCCAGAGCACTTAGGCTGCATATGATGATGAGTAATAGCTCCATGTCCATGGGGGGATGTTCGCTCTGCAGATATACCCTGAAGTACGCCATGATACACATGGGATGAATTGCATTTTTCCACATCGCAGCATTGTAATCTTAAGCCCTCCGTCCAGAGGAACTATCTTCGCCCGCACTTTATGGAATTCACCTTACTTCATACAGATAATGGTAGCTCTGCTAGGGCAGGCCTTATCAAAACGGATCATGGGAGTATCGAGACTCCTATTTTCATGCCTGTAGGAACCTTGGGTTCCGTGAAGGGAGTTCAAGTCAGAGACTTGGAAGATGAAGTGAAAGCTCAGATTATCCTTGGAAACACATATCACCTGTACTTGAGACCTGGTATGGATGTCTTGACCCGAGCAGGAGGCCTTCACAAGTTCAATGCTTGGAACGGCCCGATATTGTCAGATAGTGGAGGCTACCAAGTATACTCTTTGGCAGAATCAAGGAAGATCACGGAAAAAGGAGTGCGTTTCCGCTCACATATAGATGGCTCACTGCACGAATTCACACCCGAACATGCCGTGGATGTCCAAAGGCAGATCGGTGCGGATTTCATCATGGCCTTTGATGAATGTCCTCCTGCCAATGCGGAGCATAAATATGTTCTAGAGTCGATGCACCTCACCCATCGCTGGCTCAAAAGGTGTACAGATAGATTCGACAGCACGGATCCTCATTATGGGCATGAACAAACGCTTATGCCCATTGTTCAGGGAGGGGTGTTCCCAGAATTGAGGAAACAGTCTGCTGAGTTCATTGCTGAATTGGATAGACCTGCAAATGCGATTGGAGGACTATCAGTTGGCGAGCCTGAGGAAGAACTCTATGCCATGACTGAACTGACCACGGGGATTCTGCCAAAGGACAAGCCTAGGTATCTCATGGGGGTGGGTACACCTGCGAACCTGCTCGAGTGTGTATCCTTAGGAGTGGATATGTTCGATTGTGTCATGCCTTCTAGAAACGCCCGTAACGGAATGCTCTTCACCATGAAAGGCATAATCAATATAAAGAATGAGAAGTGGAAGATGGACTTCAGTCCTATCGATTCTGAAGGAGAGGCTAGGGTGGATAGCGAATACAGCAAGGCTTACTTAAGACATCTTATAATCTCCAATGAAAGACTCGGAGCCCAGATAGCGACCATCCATAACTTGGCCTTCTATTTGAGATTGATGAGGGAGGCACGAGAAAGGATTCTGGAAAATACGTTTGATCAATGGAAGCGCAAACTGATACCAGTGCTCAAGAGTAGATTGTGAACATCATGAAGACGCTGGATAGATATATAGCCTTCAGATTCATAGGGACATTTGCGTTCATCTTGGTCCTTCTCATGACAGTGTCTATAGTCTTTGACTTCTCGGAGAAGGTGGATGATTTCATGAGGACCAACCCTAGCGTTCAGCAGATCATCTTTGATTATTACCTGAATTTCTTTCTGTACTATGGAAACCTGTTCAGCCCATTGATCATCTTCATTGCGCTTATACTGTTCACATCCAGGATGGCACAACGCACAGAGATAGTAGCGATTCTTGCCGGAGGTGTGAGTTTTGACCGTTTGCTGAGACCCTTCTTGCTGGCAGCATCTTTTCTGGCGGTAGCTGCACTTTTGCTCAATCATTTCATTATCCCTCATGCCAATAGGACTAGATTGGAGTTCGAAGAGAGATATAGCCGCAAACAAAGGATTGTTGAAGAGAAGGACTTGCATCTGGAAGTAGAACCAGGGGTCATCGCCTATTTCCAGTCCATTGATTTAAGCTCGAATACAGGGATTCGTATGTCCCTAGAACATTGGGATGAGAATAATAGGTTGACTAAGAAACTGCTCAGCAAACGAGCGGTCCAAGACACCAGTTCAAACAGGTGGGTGATCTACGACTACATTCTTAGAACAAATATTGGAACTCATGAGAAAATTCGCAGAGGAGCGCAGCTGGATACCGCCTTGACATTTGGAATAGAAGACTTTGCAAGGAGGAGCAATTTCGTCAGTTCGATGGATTATTTCCAATTAGACCAATACATTGAACAAGAGAGGGCCCGTGGATCGGACAAGATTCCTTTCTATCTCGTAGAAAAACATCAGCGGACTTCTTATCCATTTGCAACATATGTGCTCACTATCATTGGAGTCTCCGTCTCTTCCAGAAAAGTAAGGGGAGGAGTGGGAATCCAAATCGCAATGGGCTTCCTCATCATACTACTTTATATCTTCGCCATGAAGGTATCCACAGTTTCAGCGACCAATGCAGGATTGAACCCATTGCTTGCGACTTGGCTGCCGAACATAATATTCAGCGGGCTCGCACTCTACCTTTATATACGAGCGAAGAGATGACCCTAGTAATCT
>JAQCAN010000129.1 GCA_027621335.1 Bacteroidota bacterium | reverse complement strand
CTCACAGTCATCAGTACTCGGCTTGGCCAAGGCGCCTGAGGCAATAGTTGGCTGGCCCATAGCATCTGTGGTGTTATAGACAATCTTATAGAAATCGATGTCGAACTGAGGCACCAAGCCAGGCACTAAATTCAGTTCAGCTGCAGTATAACTATCTATGAGTTCAAAGGAAACCAGTACTTGTGAATTCACTGAGGAAGTTGCAAAAACAAGAATTACGGCAATTAAAAGGGCTCTGGGGAAGGAGAATAGTCTTTTCATAAGGCGAAAATAAGCGGATATGTCCGAAATTAGTGAGGTTATCAAACCGAGCCTGCTTGAAATTCAGCGCAGAGGATAGGAGGCCTAAGAGCGTATCCATTACCTTCGGAGCCATGGCATTGGACACAATCATCAACTTGGAGAACGTACAGATCTATCAAAAAGATATGCTGGTTCTCAGTCATGTGAACCTCCATGTGACCAAAGGGGAATTCATCTACCTCATCGGTCGCACGGGCAGTGGAAAGAGTTCGCTCTTGAAGACCTTATATGGTGAGTTGGAGTTGAAAGAGGGGAATGGGACCGTCTGTGATTTCGACTTGAAGAGCATGAAACGAAAGGATGTCCCCTATCTACGTAGGAAACTCGGCATCGTCTTCCAGGATTTCGAACTGCTCATGGATCGCAGTGTGAATGATAATCTGGATTTCGTCATGAAAGCCACAGGATGGAAAGAGAGGTCTGAGATAGTTAAACGAAGAGAAGAGGTATTGGAAAAAGTAGGGCTGGGAACCAAGGGCTATAAGATGCCACATGAACTGTCAGGAGGAGAACAGCAGCGTGTAGTCATTGCACGAGCTCTTCTGAACGATCCCGAGCTCATCCTAGCAGATGAGCCCACCGGGAACTTGGACCCTGTGACCACCGAGGAAATATTGAATCTATTGGCCAAGATCAGCCAGTCAGGACGGGCTATCATCATGGCCACCCATGATTATTCCTTGATGAAGAATTATTCCACCCGCATCATCCAATGCGAGAATAACAGGCTCATCGACTCCAAGGCAACAGAAATGGTCTCCTCAGATTCTTGAGGAACGGGCCATCAGACTAGCGTCCGCCAGAACCAAGGCTACCAAGGCCTCCACTATAGGCACTGCTCTAGGCACAACACAAGGGTCATGTCTTCCTTTTCCTTTCACCGTGGTGCTGAGACCATCCTTGTCTACAGAGCTCTGGTCCTGCATGATGGTGGCCACTGGCTTGAAGGAGACTTTCACTATGATCTCCTCTCCATTGCTTATTCCACCCTGGATGCCGCCTGAATTATTGGAAGAGGTTCGGATCTCTCCTTGCTTCTTGGTGAATAGATCATTTTCTTCGGAGCCCTTCCTGTAGGTCCCTGGAATCCCACTGCCTATCTCCACTCCCTTGACCGCATTGATACCCATCAAAGCTTTGGCCAGATTGGCATTCAACTTCTCGAAGACTGGATCACCCCATCCTATGGTCACTCCATAAGCCTTACAGGTGATGGCGCCACCGACTGTATCCCCTTCCTTCTTGATGGCCTCAATACGGCCGATCATCTCCTGTGCAGTAGCCATATGCGGGCACCTTACGATATTGGATTCTATCTCTTCGAGTGTCCAATCTTGCTCCACCGTCAGTTCGATATCATGCACGCGGCTCACCCAGGCCCGGACATGGACCTTCTGAGTCTCTAGAAACTGAGAAGCTATAGCTCCTGCGGCAACAATAGGGGCAGTCACCCGTGCACTGCTCCTGCCTCCACCCCTATGGTCTCGAATGCCGTATTTCTCTTGGAAGGTACGATCTGCATGACTAGGTCGGAACGACTCCTGGATGTGCCCGTAGTCCTTGGGGCGTTGGTCCGTATTCTCTATGACGAACGCGATAGGCGATCCGGTGCTCAACCCTTCGAAGATCCCCGACAGGATCTTCACCTTGTCCTCTTCCTTGCGCTGTGTGGAGATCCTTGACTGTCCGGGTTTCCTTCGTTCAAGCTGGGTTTGGATACAGGATTCATCGATGCTCAGTCCGGCTGGGCAGCCATCAATCACTCCACCTATCGCTGATCCATGTGACTCACCGAAGGTGCTGAGCCTGAAAATATTCCCTATGCTATTGGATGCCATTTTGCAAATGTAGAGGAATGACCCTGCGACTCGTTAAGCTGATTGGGCAGAAAGATACCTTTACCCTATGAAGCGTTGCTTGATTCATGACATTGGCCGCATAGAAGGATTGCTTGATGCGGATGTCACCTTCCTCAGAGGGCCGGAGATGGAGAGTATGCAGGGACTTTCTGATGCATGGATCTACATCGAAGATGGAATCATCTCATCCATCGGAAGCATGACGGCACCTTTCATGGGTGAGGTAGATGAGCGCATCGATGCCACTGGTGCTCTGGTTTTGCCTACCTATTGTGACTCCCATACCCACTTGGTCTTTGCTGAGACGAGGGAAAAGGAATTCGCCATGCGCATAGAGGGCATAAGCTATGAAGAGATCGCCCTAGCCGGAGGTGGAATACTGAATTCAGTGGATAAGCTGAGGAGGGTCAGCGAAGAAGATCTGTTTCAACGGACATTGAAGCGGGCGAAAGAAGTGATGACCCACGGCACGGGATGTATAGAAATCAAAAGTGGATACGGACTGGATGTCGAATCCGAGTTGAAGATCCTCAGGGTGGCGAGACGCATTGGACGAGAGACCCCACTTACCGTTAAAACGACCTTTCTCGGAGCCCATGCCTTCCCGAATGAATATCTGGAAAACACGGAGGCCTATATAAATCTTATAATCGATGGGATGATCCCTGCTGTGGCGAAAGAAGGCCTCGCTGATTACATCGATGTATTCTGTGAACGTGGTTATTTCGATAAGCATCAGATGGAACGCATCCTCCTGGCAGGAAAGGAACATGGCCTACGTCCCAAAGTCCACGTGAACCAATTTTCGAGCATCGGAGGAGTTCAAATGGCCATCAAGAATGAAGCGCTCTCCACCGATCACCTAGAAGTGATGACCGATCATGACATAGAGGACATCAGCAGCTCTGATACCATTGCCACTGCACTTCCTGCTTGTAGCTTCTTTCTGGACATCCCCTATGCTCCTGCTGAACAGATCATGGCCAAAGGAGGGATATTGGCCTTGGCCACAGATTTCAATCCTGGTTCAAGTCCCTGTTCCAATATGAATTTCATCATGAGTCTGGCTTGCATCCGTATGGGAATGACCCCTCTACAGGCCCTTGCCGGATGCACCATCAACGGAGCAGCGGCCATGGAGCTTTCAGAACACCATGGGAGCATCACCCCAGGAAAGAAGGCCGACTTCATCATCACCAAACCGATGCGCTCTTTGGCCCAATTGCCCTATTCCTTCGCCTCCGATCCCATTTCGAAAGTCATCCTAGGTGGAGGAATCGTCCATCAAAACGAGGGATACTAGGAAGGACAGTTCCTAAAGCGGTAATTTTGCAGCTTATTACTTCCATAGACTCATGAAGATAGTCATAGCTGGTGCTGGAGATGTAGGATTCCACGTGGCCAGATTGTTGGCCCTTGAAAGCCACGAGACCACCCTGATCGACACGGATGAGGAAAAGCTGGACTATGTTGCCAAGCACCTTGACCTTCATACCATTCACGGTTCATGTACCTCATTCAAAGTGCTAAGAGATGCGGGGACGGATATGTGTGACCTCTTCATTGCAGTCACATCGTTCGAGGACGCGAACTTCACCAGTGCGGTCATAGCCAAACGGATGGGAGCCAAGAAGACCATTGTAAGGGTGAGCAACGTGGAGTTCATGCTGAGCCGTAAGGATGCTTTCATGAAGGACATTGGGATTGACGAGGTCATCCTGCCTGAGACACTGGCCGCTGAAGAAATCAAGCGATTGGTCAGTCATGCAGTGCTCACCGACCACTTCTCCTTCGAACGCGGCAAACTGTCCCTCATGGGCATCAAAGTCGATAAGGACTCCAAGCTTCTGAACCGGACCCTTCGTGAGGTCTTCCCGAATGGGGAACGCAAGCATTTCAGCAATGTGGCCATCCTCAGGGATAACGAGACCATCATTCCCACCGAGGAGACCATCTTCTCAATGAATGACCATAGCTATTTCATTGCCGATCCTGTTGGAGAGGCTTCGGTCATGGAGATGACGACCTCCAGTCAAAAAGAGATAAAGAACATCATGATCCTTGGCGGAACCAAGATCGGATTCCATGCCGCCAGATTGCTGAGCAAGAAATACCGCGTGAAGATCGTGGACCATCGTAAAGAGAAATGTCGCAGCTTGGCAAGTGATCTAAGCGATACGTTGGTCATACATGGAGATGCAAGGAACATAGAACTCCTCGAGGAGGAGAACCTAAGCGAAATGGATGTGGTCATCGCAGTGACGGAGAACTCTGAGACCAACATCATCTCATGTTTGATGGCCAAGAACAGAGGTGTACAGAAGACCATCGCCTTGGTAGAGAATGTGGATTATATCCACCTTTCACAGAACGTGGGTGTAGATACGATGATCAATAAGAGGCTCATAGCCGCGAACTTCATCTTCCGTTATATCAGAAAGGGAGACGTACTGGCCATGGCCGGACTCCATGGGGCGGATTGCGAAGTCTTGGAATTCGAAGTGAATAGCGAGTCCTCTATCCATCATAAAAGTCTTGATCGTTTGAAATTCCCTGCAGGAGCTCGCATCGGTGGGGTCATCCGCGAAGGGGAAGGCATCATTCCTGATGAGCAATTCATGTTCAAGGATAAAGACCATGTGGTGGTTCTGTCCAAACCAGAATCCATCAGCAAGGTGGAGAACCTTTTCTCCTGAACATGTTCCATCCCAAAATCATTCTGAAATTCCTGAGTGTCCTGCTCTTGTTCAATGGAGGGTTCATGAGTTTGATCTTGCCATTGGCCATCAAAGATGAGGATGGAACGGCATTAGGAATAGGAGCCGCAGTGATTCTTCATTTGATATTGGGAATCTTTCTCCTATGGCTGAATAAGGACGCTGACGGAAAAGAGCTGAGAAAACGAGATGGATTCCTGGTGGTGACTCTAGGCTGGGTCATGATGTCCGTCTTTGGATGCCTTCCTTACTTATTTACTGGCACCATCCCTGATGTCACCAACGCCTTCTTTGAGACCATCTCAGGATTTACGACCACTGGTGCTTCCATCTTGGATGATATCGAATCCATGCCTCGGAGCATTCTGCTCTGGCGAAGCCTTACCCAATGGATCGGTGGAATGGGCATCATCGTTCTAGCTGTAGCCATCCTTCCGATTCTCGGCATAGGAAGTGTTCAGCTCTTCTCCGCAGAAGCTCCTGGTCTCAAGCCTGACAAGATCAAACCCCGCATCGCAGACACCGCGAAACGTCTCTGGTTCCTCTATATGGCACTTACAGTCAGTGAGGTCATTCTGCTTTGGCTAGGAGATATGAACCTATTCGATGCCATAAATCACAGCTTGACCACCTTGTCCACAGGTGGCTTCTCGACCAAGCAAGCCAGCATTGCCCATTGGGATTCAGCCTACATCCACTATGTCATCACTGGATTCATGTTCCTGGGAGGAACGAATTTCATCCTCATCTATTGGTTGACCCATCTGAAATTCAAAAAGCTCATCGAGAATGAAGAATTCAGATTCTACGGAGGACTGGTCTTGGTGTTCAGCATCGTGGTGAGCATCGCACTCTATCTGAAAGGTGATCTGAGTGGTGAAGAGAGCTTCAGGACGAGTTTGTTCCAAGTGGTCTCCATAGTCAGTACGACCGGATATGCCACAGCCGACTATACCTTGTGGGGGTCAGGATTGACCATGTTCTTCTTCCTACTCCTCTTCAGTGGCGGAAGTGCGGGGTCAACTGCAGGCGGGGTAAAGATGGTCCGCCATCTTATCCTTTTCAAGAATAGCGGAGCTGAACTCAAAAGACAGTTGCATTCCAATGCCATCATACCCATCCGCATCGATGGAAAGGCTATTCCTATGGAGATGACATCATCCGTGCTCGCCTTCATGATGTTGTATATCGTACTCTTTGCTCTGGGGTCCATCCTGTTGGCAGCTATGGGGGTCGACTTCGACACGGCTATAGGTGCTGTAGCTACCTCCTTAGGAAATGTGGGACCTGGTATCAATGAGGTAAGTCCTTCCTATTCATTCAACTTCCTTCCTGCTGCAGCGAAGTGGGAGCTGGGATTCCTGATGCTCGTAGGACGATTGGAGCTCTTCACCGTCCTTATGCTCTTCAACCCTTACTATTGGAGAAAGAACTGAGTGACAGTCAATCGGTCAATCTCTCAGTGGATGCCCTTATCAGCCAAGTAACGCTCCGCGTCCAAAGCGGCCATGCAACCAGTTCCAGCAGCTGTGACCGCTTGACGGTAGACTTTATCAGCCGCATCTCCTGACACGAAGACTCCAGGAATGTCGGTTTTGGCTGTACCCAGATGAACCTTCAAGTATCCAACCTCATCCATGGGCAACCATGATTTGAATATGTCCGTGTTAGGCTTATGTCCAATCGCCACAAAGAAGCCTGTGATGTCCAGCACCCTCTCTTCCTTGGTCTGATTATTCACCACCCTCACCCCAGTCACTCCATCCTCACCCAAAACCTCGACAGTCTCATGGTTATAAAGGATCTCAATATTCTCCAAGGAATTCACCCTATGTTGCATGGCTTTGGACGCTCTCATTTCTTCCTTCCTTACCAGCATAAATACTTTGCGGCATAGCTTGGCCAAGTAGGACGCTTCTTCCGCAGCCGTGTCACCCGCTCCTACGATGGCCACATCTTGGCCTTTATAGAAGAATCCATCACACACCGCGCAGGCAGAAACTCCTCCGCCTATGTCCCTCAATCGGATTTCGGACTCCAGACCTAGCCACTTGGCACTCGCTCCGGTCGAGATGATAACCGT
>JAQCAN010000128.1 GCA_027621335.1 Bacteroidota bacterium | reverse complement strand
TTTGAATAACCTGCAGGACATCTTTGGGAATGCGGATCGGCAAGCGGTCTACCAGTACCGCGCCAAGGATGCCGTGCAGAGCCTTCTTGGTTTTCCTGAAGCTGGTGCTCAGGTGAACTACAGCGGCTGCCTCATTGAGAACGTGAACAGCTTGGGCAATGCCAACCAATGGGGCTATGGCTCCGGCTGGGCGAATAATTTCATCACCGCCCGGAACTGGCTCACCTCAGGCGGCAAGCCGCGTATGGACATCACCGGCTTCACTTTCCACCATGCCCTTTCTCCATTGATCGGCAAAGAAGTGCTCCGCAAGGAGATCCAAGCGCACCGCCTCATCTATGGCAATACCTTCACGGGAGGTGCGAATTATTCCAAAGGCTACTGGCCGGCCGAGTGCTCCTTCTCTGAACGCATCATCGGTGTGTTGGTGGAGGAGGGTTTCGAGTGGAGCGTCATCGCGAACAGTCACCTGGCAAGGACCTTGGCGGACTACCCCGTGGTCTACGGCACCAACGGCACGAACTACGACCCCCCGAACAAGGCGGATCAGGTAAGCACTACAGGGAATAACTGGTGGAGCGGCCAGATCGATGGCCGTGGCGGTCAATTTGCCGCGCCCTATTCCTATCAGGCCCATAAGGCCCAGTATGTGGACCCCAGCAATGGTGCCATCTCCAAGATCACCGTGGTGCCCATGGCCGACCTGCTGAGCTATCAGAACGGCTTCTCCACCATGGGAACCAGCGACATCGATGCGCATATCGCTCCTTACGAAGATCCTAGTCATCCGAGCATCGTGCTCTTCGCCCATGACGGAGATAATGCCTGGGGCGGTGGCTATGATTACTATCAGAATTCGGTGCCGGGTCTGGCAGGCGCAGCGGCTTCCCAAGGCTATGTGCCCACCACCATCGAGCAGTTCCTAGCGGATCATCCTGTGCCTCAGAATGATGTGGTGCATGTGGAGGATGGTTCTTGGTTCAATGCGGCCAATGACTGGGGACATCCTCAGTTCATCAATTGGCTATGGCCCTTGCAGACCAATGGCATCTTCAACCCCAACGGCTGGAGCGAGGATGCACGTAACTGGGCCGTCCTCACCGCAGCTGAGAATCATGTGCTCATGGCCGAGGACATCCAAGGCTCCGCAGACATCCAAGACATCGTCTATCCCAATTCCAGTTCCAGCATCGCAGAACGCGCATGGCATCACCTCTTGCCCGGCTATACCAGCGGTTACATGTACTACGGCACCGCCATCGACATGGAGGTGAAGCCTAGCTTGGCGGCCAACATCGCCACAGACCTGACCGACCCCCTCATCGCCTCCTACACGGGTCCTGATGTCACTCCTCCGAGCGTCTTCATCCCCCAGCGCTTCCCTTACAATCCGGGAGGCAAGGGCTACGGGCCTGTCTATGGCTATCAGCTCACCGACTGCAGCACGGACTTCCATGTATGGACCTTTGCCCATGATGTGAATGGCCTCGCTGATGTGGTCCTGAAATACCGCGTGGACTTTGACGGAGTGAACCCCATCAACAGCCTGCAGAACGAGACCTATGCCGGAGGAAACCAAGTGGGGAGCTGGCAGAGTGTGGACATGACCCAGCGCATCTTCCCTGCCGGGAATGTGACCAATAACAACGACATCGATTTCTTCATCATGCCCAACCATATTGCGGATGAGTACTATGGTCAGATCGCAGGATTCAACGATACCCTCATCGATTATTACGTGGAGGCCTCCGACCTTTTCGGGAATGTCACCCGCACGGACATCCAGCATGTATGGGTGGGAGATGCCGTAGTCGGCCCGCCTGTGGATCAGGGCATCAGCTGGAGTCCGGCCCAGCCTGATGAGAATGATGTCATCACCATCACGGTCTTCGATGCACCCTCCACGGGGCGCCTGCATTGGGGCGTGAACGGTTGGAACCAGGTGAATTCCGGCTATTGGCCGACAGGCAGTTTCCTCTTCCAAGGCTCCGGGCCTGCCATTCAAAGCCCAATGACCGGCATAGATGCGGATGGCAACCTGACCATACAGGTCGGGCCGTTCAATGATGAGAGCCAGGAGGTGGACCAACTGAACTTCGTAATCAACTATGACACTGGCAATTGGGACAACAACAACGGACAGGATTACCTCATCCCGATAGCCGATGCCCAGAATCCTTTGGATGCGTTCCTGGATCTCATAGGTGACATCAATGTGGTCTCCATCTACGGGGATAGCGATCAGCACTATTGGATAGAGGTGAGTGGTCGACCCAGACCTGGGCGCATTGCGGAGGTGTACGACCTGACCGGTCGCCTCATTCTGACAGAGCGCATGGATGGCCCCAGAAAGCGCATCAGCCTGCAGGGTGAAGCCCAAGGCCTCTATATCATCAAGGTGATGGAGGAGAATGGAGCGGTGCTGGGGGCTCAGAAGGTGAGGCTCTAAGGTTCAATGACCTCACGTAGGAGCATTACTCTCTCACAATGCGCTGACGCAGGATGGTCTCATTGTCCTTGAGCTCAAGCACATAGATGCCATTGGGCAGAGCATCGACCCTAAGGGTTTTGCCTTCGAAAACAGGTACACTCACGATGGACCCCCTTATATCAAAAATGGTGGCCGAGATCCACGACCCTCTAGCCGGCAATTCGATGTGATCCACGAAGGGCATCGGTCTAAGGCTAAGGGGCTCCGTTGCACTGTTATCCTCGACACCCGTGGGTGTGTCTCCCAATTGGTAACGGTACACACTGGTTTCTCCATCATACACTTGCCCAGCAACCATATAGATCCAACCATCGATAATGAAGGAGGCAGAGGCCCAACGTGACAAGCCAGGATGTGGTGGCAACTCGGTCCAGGCATCCTCGAGCGGGTCATACTCCCAGAATTCTCCTGTTGGCATTGGCTGATGGTTATCTCCATTATAGTCAGCCACACCACTCAGGGTGTATCCTTTTCCTCCATAGGCGAACTGAATGCCAGCTACCCTAACGTATGAAGGATGTGATTCAACCTGAGTCCAGCTATCTGCTGCAGGTTCATAGCGGTACCAATCAGACTGATGGCCCGAACCCACATAAATGTAGTCTCCAATTTTGAATTGATACGGATGGTGGCGATTGGCTCCAATGAATGTGGCCTTTTCAGTCCATGAATTGGAAGTCACATCGTATTCCCACCAATCTCCGAGGTTGCCTCCCACTCCACTTCCGAGCCCCATATAGACTTTATCCTCAAAGGCTATCAAAGCCGGATGTAGGCGTGGCTCACAAGGACAATCAGCCAGTTGGGTGAATGATTCTGTTGCGCCATCGAAAGCCCATAAGTCATCAGCATACCCAGATTGACCACCGCCTTGGACAAATCCAAAACCAAAATATCCTATCCCATCGGCCATATCTCCTATACCAAATCCTCTGAACGCGGAGCTATAGTCTGCCAGCTGTTCCCAGCTATCCGTTCCAGGAGTGTACTTCCAGACCTCTCTGGAATCGCTCCCAGATATGACATACCCGAAGCCCTCATGTGAAAACCCAATGCCATGGTGACGCCCTGGAAAAGGAGGGGCAGAAAGCTCCTCCCACACTTGAGCAAATCCGACCGAGCTTAAAAGCACGGTCATCATTATTAGTACAACTTGAATATCGATTCTTCGAGAAATGTGTTGTTTTGATTTGCGCATGGCGCAAGATATCTACTTGAGGGACGGTCCCATTATCCAATATGGTCTAATAATAGGAGAGCAAAGGCAAGAACTAATTTATTGGATGAGGCAGCGCTTTAGATGCCTTTCAATCAATTTTTTTGTGAATTAGGACTATCATTAAGTCTAAATGACATATGTTTCAGCGGTACTATCCTCCTCTCCTACCCTTGGACAGGCTCACTTCGATAAGCTCAGTTACCCTGTTTGTCAGTCAAGATTAGCTCACATGTTTCTGCGGTACTGTCCTCCAACCCTTCGACTTTCGCTCACTTCGACAGGCTCACTTCGACAAGCTCAGTGACCCTCTTGATAGATCAAGATGAGCTTACATGTTTCGTCTGTATTGTCCTCCAACCTCGAAGAGGGCATCGGTGATCTGACCTAGGGAGCAGACTTTGCAGGCTTCCATCAGATTGGCAAAGACATTCTGTCCTTCGATGGCCGCCAATTGCAGTTGCCTCAATTGCTCCTTGGCGGCTTCCTTGTTCCGCTCTTGAAGGGCCGTGACCGTGGCGATCTGGTCCTGCTTCTCCTCCTCGGTCGCTCGGATGACTTCCCTTGGAAGGATGGTTGGTGAACCTTCGGCACTGAGGAAAGTGTTCACTCCAATGAGCGGCAACTCCCCGGTGTGCTTCTTCATCTCATAGTACATGCTCTCATCCTGGATCTTTCCGCGCTGGTACATGGTCTCCATAGCACCCAGCACGCCTCCACGTTCTGTGATGCGGTCGAATTCGATCATGACGGCTTCCTCCACCAAGTCGGTCAGCTCTTCGATGATGAATGAGCCTTGTAGTGGGTTCTCATTCTTCGCCAATCCCAACTCATGGTTGATGATCAATTGGATGGCCATCGCCCTGCGGACGCTCTCCTCCGTAGGAGTCGTAATTGCCTCATCGTAGGCATTGGTATGAAGGGAATTGCAGTTGTCATAGATGGCATACAGAGCCTGTAGTGTGGTCCTGATGTCATTGAAGGCGATCTCCTGCGCATGCAGGCTGCGTCCGCTGGTCTGGATATGGTATTTCAGTTTCTGAGAGCGGTCATCGGCCCCGTATTTCTCCTTCATCGCCTTGGCCCAAATCTTTCGAGCGACCCGACCAATCACCGCATATTCCGGGTCGATACCATTGGAGAAGAAGAAGCTGAGGTTGGGCGCGAAATCATCGATGCTCATCCCTCGGCTCAGATAGTACTCCACATACGTGAATCCATTGGACAAGGTGAAGGCCAACTGTGAGATGGGGTTGGCTCCGGCTTCAGCAATGTGATAGCCTGAGATACTGACCGAGTAAAAGTTCCTGACCTTATGGTCTATGAAATAGGCTTGCACGTCTCCCATGAGTCGAAGGGCGAATTCCGTGGAGAAGATGCAGGTGTTCTGCGCTTGGTCCTCTTTCAGGATATCGGCCTGAACAGTACCTCGCACATTGGCCAAGGCCTGTTTCTTACATTCCGCATAGACATCAGCCGGAAGGACCTCATCTCCTGTCACTCCAAGCAGCATGAGTCCGAGGCCGTCATTGCCCTCAGGCAATTTGTCGGTGTTGTAGCCTGGGCGAGATGTCCGCTTAGCCTTGTAGATGGCCTCGATCTTGGCTTCCACTTCCTTTTCCAGACCATGGGCCTTGATGTATTTCTCACAGGTCTGGTCGATGGCGGCATTCATGAAGAAGCCCAGCAACATGGGCGCTGGCCCATTGATGGTCATGGAGACCGAGGTCCTCGGGTTGCAGAGGTCGAAGCCCGAGTAGAGTTTCTTCGCATCATCCAAGCAACAGATGCTCACTCCTGCATTGCCGATCTTCCCGTAGATGTCTGGGCGGGTGCCCGGGTCCCTTCCATAGAGCGTGACTGAATCAAATGCAGTGCTGAGTCGCTTGGCGGGCAAGCCTAGACTGACATAGTGGAATCGCTTATTGGTACGCTCAGGTCCTCCTTCTCCTGCGAACATTCGAGTCGGGTCCTCTCCTTCCCTTTTGAAGGGGAACACGCCTGCAGTGAATGGGAATTCCCCTGGGACATTCTCCTGAAGGCTCCATCTCAGAATGTCGCCCCAACCTTTATAACGAGGGAGGCTCACTTTGGGAATCTGAAGATGGGATAAGGATTCGGTATGGGTCTTTATCTCAATGACCTTGTCCCTCACTTTGAAAGCATAGACGTCATCCTTGTAGCGTTGTACTTTCTCCTCCCAGGCTTCCAGAACATCCATGTTCTTCGGGTCGAACTCCTTGATCAATTGGTCGTAGCGTTCGCGTAAGCCTTTGACAACGGACCCTTCGTAGGCCTCAGGGTCCTTATCCTCCTTGGAGTCTGAGGCACTCGAAGACTCCTCGGCACTCGAAGACTCTTTCATCAGCTCCATGGAGGACTTCAAGGCATAGAGTTGCTGGGCCACTTCGGCTTGCTTCTCTACCGTTTCGTTGTAGTTGCGGATACCCTCAGCAATCTCGCTGAGGTAGCGCACGCGCTTCGGTGGAATGACATAGATCTTCTCGGAGATCTCATCCACCGAGTGGAAGCTGCTCTTCAATCCGGCCTCAGGCTTACGTTCATTCACTTTTTCTAGAACGGCCTTGTAGAGGGCATTCATCCCCGGATCGTTGAATTGCGAAGCAATGCTTCCAAAGACAGGGATGTCCTTTTCATCCGCCTCCCAGAGCTGATGGTTCCTGCGGTATTGTTTCTTGACATCACGAAGCGCATCCAAGGCTCCCCGCTTATCGAACTTATTCAGCGCGATGATGTCTGCGAAGTCCAGCATGTCGATCTTCTCCAACTGCGAAGCGGCACCGTATTCTGGGGTCATCACATAGAGACTGACATCGGAATGGTCGATGATCTCTGTGTCGCTTTGTCCTATGCCCGAAGTCTCGAGGATGATCAAGTCATACTTGGCCACTTTGAGGATGTCCACCGCCTCTTTGACATATTTGCTCATGGCCAGATTGCTCTGCCTAGTCGCCAAAGAGCGCATGAAGACCCTGTCATTGAAGATGCTGTTCATGCGGATGCGGTCTCCCAAAAGAGCGCCTCCTGTCTTGCGCTTGGACGGATCCACGGAGACGATGGCGATGGTCTTCTCAGGGAAATCCACCAAGAAACGCCTCACCAATTCATCCACCAAGGACGATTTTCCAGCCCCTCCTGTACCTGTGATTCCAAGAATCGGAGTATCCAGTTTTGTCGCTTCATCGGAGATGCGCTTGAGGATCTCTTTGTTCTGATCAGGGAAATTCTCAGCGGCCGAGATAAGCCTGGCAATAC
>JAQCAN010000127.1 GCA_027621335.1 Bacteroidota bacterium | reverse complement strand
ACAACCTGCACAAGGAACTTCAAGATGGGTCTGGTGTTGTAGGCGTCATCCGCCAATCCCATCAAGAAGGCTAAAGAACCTGCACCCAGAAGACCTAAAGCCCCTATATTGGCGAATAGGTCGGGAGACTCAAAGATGATGCTCTCGAAGATAAAGGAGATGAGGAACACGATATAAAATGCGATTCCACCCAAAGCTGGCTTGGAGGTCGTGGCCCAACGTATAATATCCCCTTTATCTCGAATACCAAGGTTTCTTGAGAATTTCAGTAAGATGGAATACAAGAGCATACTGAACCCCCAGATTCCAAGGAAAAATCCTGAACAAATCACGAAGGTCTTGATATCCAATATCATAGCTTATTCGAAAGGGGATAGAAAACTCCTGAAAGCTTCTCCAGTCTTGTCTTTCTCTGAAAGGCTGGGCGTGGTGACTCCCCAGTCAATATCAAGGTCACTATCATTCCATATCAAGGTTCGTTCTGACTCTTTGGAATATGGATTATCACATTTATAAGCAAAGACTGTATGGTCTTCAAGACTTGCAAATCCGTGGGCAAACCCTCTTGGAATGAAGAGCTGGTTTTTTCGCTCACCGTCCAGAATGACCGTGAAGACCTTGCCATAGGTCGCTGACGAACGTCTTAGGTCAACAGCAACGTCTAGCACCTTGCCTTGGATGACGCTTACAAGCTTGGCTTGAGAAAAAGGTGGAGCTTGGAAATGTAGTCCCCTGACAACACCTTTCATTGAACATGAGAGGTTATCTTGAATGAATCGTGTTCCTTTGATCAGGCTGTCATATCTAGCTTGGTTATAGGATTCAAGAAACCATCCCCGTTCATCCCCGAAAACGCGAGGAGCAATCTCTATAAGCCCTTCAATACCAGTCTCCCTTAGTTCCATAGACTCTTGAATTTCTTCCAAAGACCAACCGCTTTTCTCGATTCCTGATTATAATAGCCATTGTCATAACCGCCTCCATAGCCATATCCATAGCCATATCCATAGCCGTAGTAGTAGCCATATTTGTTACGATCTACATCAACACTGTTCAAGATGATCGAGAGCTTCTTGATGCCATTCTCATTGATCAAACGATCGACATTCTGGACGAAATGCTTTTTAGAAAAATCAGCTCTGAAAATGTAGACAGGATAGTCCGCGTTCTGAATGGACTGAATACCGTCTGTGACTAGACCTACAGGTGGATTGTCTATGACAATCATGTCATACTCTGTCTTTAGAATCGCAATAAAGTCCTCCATCTCTTTCGTGATCACAAGTTCTGAAGGGTTGGGAGGAATAGGGCCTGCCGTAATGAAATGGAGGTTCTCGATAGTGCTTTTGTTGATGCAATCTTTGTAGCTGTCCTTCCCGATGAGGATAGTACTCATTCCCCGATCATTTGGCACTCCAAATCCTTTATGGATCTTAGGACGTCTCATGTCCAGATCCAATATTATGACACGCTTGCCAGAAATGGCGATGATACCAGCCAGATTGATGGCCACAAAAGTCTTTCCTTCACTCGAGATAGTGCTTGTGATCGCCAATGTTTTGGGGCCCGGAGTATTATCGACAAACTGAAGGTTGGTCCGAATAGACCTGAAGGACTCTGCAATTAGTGACTTGGACTTCTTATCAATGATAAGCTGTGAAACAGGGATGTTGTCCTTGTATTTCGGTATCATTCCCAGAACACCGATTGATGCATTAGAGAGTTTCGCGACCTCATTGAGGGAGGTGATGTTATTATGCAAGAGGTACCGTGCAATGACGAATAAAAGGCCCAGAATCACACCGAAGCCTATAAGACCTGTATAAGTGACATTTGGAATAGGGGAGATGGGAACCCTAGGTGTTCTTGAAGGCTCTAGTATTTTATTGTCCGTTACAAATCCGGCTTTGGATATCCGATATTCTATCTTCTTTTCAAGAAGAATAGTATAGTACTTCTCATTGATATCGAATAACCGCTGGTACCTAGCGAACTCCAACTCCTGCGCTGGGATGTTCCTGAATGCACCTTCGATCTGATCGGTTTTGGAGGAGATGATATCATATTTGCTGGATATCTTATTCTCTAATGAATTGACACTTTCAAGGATGAGTTTTTTCTGAATGCCGATCCTATAATCCAAAGCCTTAGCATCCTCACTGTTCTCCGTGACTCGATAGAACTGTTCCTCTTTCTGCTTGAGCAATGAATTCAGTTCTACAAGCAATCCGCTGAGGGTATTCTCATACTGAGTTCCGGCCAATAAAGCAATAAGATTATAAACGTCTACATCCTCAGGATCGAGTTCGGAAACTTTCTTCACTTCAACCAATACAGACCGCTGGAGTTCCAGATCGACAAGATCATTCTCATAATCTGTAAGGCGGTCCATGTAGATTAGTGTAGCATCGGAAAGATTGGAAAGTCGATGCTCTTGTTTGAATGAATTCAATAAGAACTCGGCATTGTGGAGGTTGAACGCCACAGTATCCAATTGGTTCTCAATGAAGTCAAGAATCTTCTCGGCACTTTCTTTCTTTCGCTCCTTATCGAATTCAAGGAAAGTGAAGGCATGCTGCATGACCAGATCCCTGGCCAACTGAGGATTCGCATTCTCACAGGACAGCTGGATGGTCTTGGCCGTGGAATTGAGAACTACGGCCTTCAGGTCTGGAAGGAATTCGTTGGATAGATCTTCAAGAGAATTGAGTCTGAAATACCTTACATAATCATTTCCTGTTGAAAACGCATTCTGCCAGAACGGGGTCAGACTGAACTTTATATCACCTAGGTCTACAGCTTCATCGCTCCTGAACGGACCATATTCTATCTCATCCCGTTGGATGTAGAATGAACGCGGTGTCTGGAACCTCACAAAAAACAAAGAGTTCAGTGCTGAGCTGGAATCCGCAATTGCAACGTTTTCAACCGTATATCCAGACTTCTTGTAGTGGTCACTACCTCGAACCCGTCCTTTCTCAAAATAACGTACTCCAAGATCCATTCCCCTCATGGTCTTTAGGAGCAGGAATCTAGACCGCAGCAGTTCTATATCCGAAGAGAGTTCATTATCTTCTAGATATTGATCCACATTCAATATCTGATTAGCCTTGTCACTTTTCTCTAGTTGCAGTGTAGCCGTTGCCTGATAAATAGGAGTGGTATATCTGAGGTAAAGGAATGCGGATAGACCAGATAGCACTAATATCAGTGCAATGAAGGGCAATGACCTGCGGGTAATGTAGATGAACAATCCAAATTCGAACTCATTGCTGAAGTTGGTTATTCTATCCTTGTACCGCTCGAAGCTGTCGTTGAAACCGGATATATCCTCTTGTCGCATGGCGTTTAGATAGCGACTTAGTTTGGTATAACCAAAGTAACCAGAAGTAATGTGCTGGTAATGAGGGAGATGATCGGAGTGAGGTCTCGGAGAAGTTCGCGAGCGATTTCAGGATTCGGCTCGACATAGATGATGTCATTGGCCTGAACAATCAAGTCGCCTTGGTAGATGCCATCTATTGTAGATAGGTCCATGTTATATACTTCCTTCTTTTCACCGACATTCCGTATCACTTTCACGCGTGCAGCATTCCCCCTCCGAGCTATGCCCCCCGCTCGGGCCAAAACTTCGATGACCGTCATGTTATCCCTGATGGTCACTACCTGCGCTGCACCGCCATCACCTGGAGATACAATGACCCGGTTATTCACCACAGTGAGAATGACGAAGGGCTTTCTGTAGAATTCAACGTAGCGCTCCTCTAGCATATCCTGAGCCTCTCTTACTGTGAGACCTGAAATCTTTATCCTTCCCAAAGTAGGTAGCTTCACATAACCATCCTGCTCGACCAGATAATCGAATCCGAACTGTCTGATAGCCTGGAGGTTCCCGGCATTGTTGCCCTCTTGACCCACTATATCTATCAGTTTATATCCGTCATTGGTGAAAAGATTGAATTGTATCCTGTCATAGGGTGAGATCTCATACTCCAAGCTATCCACCACAGGAAGGGGGTCATAATCGAAACCAACAGGAGTCTGGAACATAAGGTCCCTATTCACCGTGCAACTGCTCATCAGAATAATGACAAGTAGAAGAGAAAAGAAGGCGCTTTGTTTCATGTTCTGCTGTTAAGGCAAAGTTACCAATTAGAATATCTTACGTCATAAGGATTTGTAGAGCCGATCCATATCTCTTACCAATCGGCTGTAATGGAATCTGTCCCTCACGAAGTCCCAACCATTCTGCCCCATTTTGGCCCTGAGTTCAGCAGAGCCACAAAGTTGGGATATATAGGTATTGAAGCCTTCTTGATCATCAGGTGGAACCAGTAAGGCTGTATTCCCGACATCCACTATGTCTCTTATCCCGCCAACATCTGTGCTGATGATGGGCCTATTCGCTGCTTGAGCTTCAATCAAACTTACGGGGGTCCCCTCATTCTTCGAAGTCAAGGCGGCAATGTCCAACCCGGCATTGGCGACATCTATGTCTTTGATCCAAGAAGTGAAGGTCACATGATCATCCTCATCGATCTCCGGATCATTGAAACGGATGGCTTCCTTGCGGCAATATGCTTCCAATGCGGGTCTCATCTCCCCGTCACCTATGATAAAGGCCCTGAATTTGAACTCCTTCTTTTCGACCAGATGTTTGATTGACCGAAGGAACATCAGGTGGTTCTTAATAGGGACGAGTCTACCTACTATGCCGATAGCCACTTTATCTTCATGCAACTGGTAGAAACGTCTGAATTCTTCCCTCTTATATTGGAAATCTTCTTGGAACTTATCCAGATCGAATCCCAATTGAATGACTCTGGCCTTTTCTGCTGGAACTACTTTGAACTCATCAACGAGTTCCTTCCTTTGTTCTTCACTTATAGCGATTATAGCTGAGGAGCGCTTGGCCAAGTAGCGCTCTACTCTTTTATATACCTCAGTGGTCACCGAGTCGAAGTAAGAGTGGAAGACATGTCCGTGAAAGGTGTGAACTGTATGTGGTACCCCCATGTTGAATGCGGCCAACCTACCCAATGCACCCGCTTTGGAAGCATGGGTATGTACGATATCGGGTTTGAATTCCTCGATCAAGGCGGAGATCTTCTTATACGCCATACGGTCATTCAAAGGGCTGACCTCCCTCTTCATCTCAGGAATGATAATGGGGGAGAGTTCTAGTTTGTCAAGTATATGAAGGGAATCATCTTCGCTATAGTCCTTCTCTCCGCCCACCAAAAGGGTCTCATACTCTTTGGGCAGGTATCGGGATAGGAGGGCGGCATTGAATGTTGGTCCCCCTAGGTTGAAGCGATTGATGATCCTCAAGATGCGCATGAAGTGCGAAAATAGGGCTATTCAGTCTTCACCAGCTAGTATAAAGAAGCTCGATCATCTCCATGGACACTGAAGTATTAGGTCTATCGAGTTCGGTCACATCTTCTTGGGCAGAAGTGGGGCTATTATTCGAGAGCTTGCGTGATGAAGTCGCTTCCAAGCCTTCCGAGGCCATAGTGGGACTGGATAATTGGACTTCGTTATTGTGGGAATCTATTTTTAGTTCGGCCACTTCCTCCGAAGGCATATCCATTTGAACGCCAGATGCTTTTTCCGGAAGGAGAGTCACGTCCTCTTCGAGAGTCTCTACTTTCTCCGGCCTAGCTGCATCCATCACCTCGTCAACTAGGAATTTTGAATCATCAGAGGACTGAAGTATGACCTCGGACTCTGAGACTTGTGGGCTCGGTGTGGTCTTTATAGGTCCTATTTCAAAGGATTCTTTGTCCGTGTCCACGTTCTCTAACTCTTCATCGACTGGTTCAATATCAGAACGTTCTTTGATCAACAGACCTGAATCTTTTTCGAAAAGCTGCGTATCCTCGGCTGTTGGGTTGGATGGTTTCTCTGCAAGGTCATTGACCTTTTCAGATGGCATGACCAACCATCCGATAACAAAGAGACAGGCTACGGTGGCCAACTGAAAGGCAGGCCGCCTAACCAGATCAACCAAACTCAATCCGTTGAAGAGTGAATTCAACCATATTTTTAAGCTCGGTTTTCCGTGATGAGTGCGGTGAAGGCTCATAAGATGGTCCTTCATTGTTGGGCTAGGCTCGGTATCCAACCGTTCCGGCTCTTCCATGATGAGTAGGATATTCCTCAATTCACTATACTCTGACTCATTCTCAATGTGCTGCAGCACATACTCTTTCTCTTCTGGATAGAGTTCATTGAAGTGCTTGTTGGCCAAGAGGTACTCTAGGTCTTCCGGTCCATATGTTCCAGGTTCTGTCATGATGTTCTTTTTGGATCGAATTCTTTCAATTGGGTAGCCAATTCCTTGAGAGTATAGAAGATTCTGGACTTAATGGTTCCTTCAGAGCAGTCCATGACTTTCGCTATTTCCTTGATACTCAAGTTCTGTTTGAATCGCATGATGAACACGCTCCTCTTTGTGACATCCAATTCGGAAAGCTGCTCATCTAATCGCCTTTTGAACAATGCGGAGTCTATCGCGGGCTCACTATCAAAGGTAGGACTCACTGACTTTTGGCTGTCAACGTGCTTTCGTCTTACCTCTTCATGACGGTATTCATTCTTGCACATATTACTGGCAATAGTGAAGATCCAGGTTTTGAAGTTTTTATTCTTGTCAAAGGATGAACCATTCTTGATCAGTTTTGTGAAAAGGTCCTGAGTCATGTCCTCGGCTCGATTGCGATCATTCCACAGCATCTTATAGAAATATCCCACCATCTTAGTGGCATAACGGTCATAGAGCAGTCCGAAGGCTTGGTCGTCACCCTCTTGACTTTTTAGCATAAGGAACTCATCAGAGTCCATATAGTCATAGCGCTTGAGCATACCTTCGACCTATCGTTTTGGAATCCTAGGTATCCCTAGTCCGTCTGTTATTTCGTTCATCCATTCTCTGCAGAGTCTGACATCTTCCATTTGCCCGGTTTGTCCAAAAAAGGTTTCCATACGAATGAGCAGTGGGAGATAATTCCTATGCC
>JAQCAN010000126.1 GCA_027621335.1 Bacteroidota bacterium | reverse complement strand
CCCCTTACTGAGATTTCGCCTTCAGCCTGTCCAGCGGTGGAAATACCTCCAACTGTAGACGCTACAGCTTGCGCAGTACGCGCGGACATCTTATCAATATCGGATCTGGTGACCGTCCCTCCAGAGGCCCCACCGTCCTTATCGATCAATGGCGTGACATATTCTATGACCACTACCTCATCAAGGTTCACCCCTGACTCCAAATAGAGATCCTGAAAGGAAATCTTGTCTCCCCTTATGATCACTCCTGAAATAACGATCGGATTGTATCCGACAAAGGCACATTTCACATCATATGTTCCTGGTGTGATAGGCTTGATGTTGTATTCCCCATCGAAATTGGTGGCTGATCCACCAATCTGGGTCTCACCAGCCATTATGACCACGTTCGCAAAAGGAAGTGGTTCTCCTGTTTTCTTGTCGATGACCTTACCTTTCAAGGTACCCGCACCGGTCTGAGCAAAGCCTATGGCGCTGATGAAAAGACATGCGATGATGAATGAAGAATGTAGCAGTGACTTCATAAGAATTTGGTTCGATTTTGATTACCCTCTTTTAACGAAGGTCGTAAATATAGTATGTTTTGGTTCATTGGTTAACTGCTTGAATCGATCCTGCGGGAATCCTAAGACAATAACTAGTCGTCATTTCGCGTTTGCATTTTCTTGTTATCAAAGCTAAATCAAGATCTTATATGCAGAATGCCTGAATCAAACACATGACTCCCTTGGATTTCATTCCTAATTACACCCCCTTTCCTTTCTTCACTTTTTTATAGTCTCTTCTCTTGAAAAGGCTTTTCAACCATGGTTCTTTCTTATTCTCAGATTGACGCTTGGATCTAACTTTGTTGGTTTTCATACGTTTTCGAGTGGGCTTATCCTGTTTTTTCCTGAATTCCTTCTTGAGTTTCTTGATATCCCTATCCAAGGCTTTAACCTTGGCCTCTTCCTTTTTCGCGGCCTCTTTCTGTGGATCCTTAGGAGGGCGGTTCCCTTTTTGAGCTGCAAGTCCTGGAGAATAAAGTGAAAGAACAAGGAGCGTTAGGAGCACTTTGACAAATGGGCTTGAATGAAGACGTAATTTTACTGCCATGAGAATCTATGTAATGCTGATGTGCTTGGTCACGATGCTGTTCCTTTCACAATGTAGGAAGGATCAAGATGATAGGGTGCCTAATGTGCCAGTGGATATCACAATCAACATCAATCTTCCTCTATTCAACAACCTGCAAACGGTCGGGTCTTTTGCCTATGTCACAGGGGGTTCAAATGGCATTCTAATCTACCACTTGAGTCAAGATGAGTTCGTGGCCTTCGATCGGCATTGCACTTTCGATGTGCCTGCCTTTCACCGGGTAACAGTGGACAGCACCAACATTATCGCTAGCGATCTGAGCAATTGTGGGTCAGGATTCATCATCACAGATGGATCTGTGGTGAGAGGTCCGGCATTCGTCCCTCTCACCCAATATCAGACCACGTATAATGGTGCCAGTCAGCTCTTGAGAATCTTCAACTAAGCTGACTCCCTAGGATCAATACCTATACTGATCGGATTTGAATGGTCCTTCGACCTTCACACCGATATAATCTGCCTGATCAGGAGTTAATTCCTCCAGCACTACTCCTATCTTGGCCAAATGCAACATGGCTACTTTCTCATCTAGATGCTTTGGCAGTGTGTAGACCTTGTTCTCATATTGACCATGATTGGTCCATAGTTCGATTTGGGCCAATGTCTGGTTAGTGAAGGAATTACTCATCACAAAGGATGGATGCCCGGTGGCACAACCTAGGTTCACCAAGCGCCCTTCAGCGAGCAGGATAATGTCTTTGCCACCAATTGTATACTTATCCACTTGTGGCTTGATCTCCACCTTGGTGGAACCATGATTCTTGTTCAACCAAGCCACATCGATCTCGTTATCGAAATGCCCTATGTTGCATACAATGGCCTTATCTTTCATGGCTTTGAAGTGGACGTCTTTCAAGATGTCCTTGTTACCCGTAGCCGTCACGATGATATCAGCTTCTTTAGCTGCATCGATCATCTTCTTCACCTCGAATCCATCCATAGCGGCCTGTAAAGCACAAATAGGGTCGATCTCGGTTACGATGACACGCGCACCTGCCCCTTGAAGCGAGGCGGCAGACCCCTTTCCTACATCCCCGTAACCCGCAACTACAGCCACTTTCCCAGCCATCATGACATCGGTAGCTCTGCGGATGGCGTCCACACAACTCTCTTTACATCCGTATTTATTGTCGAACTTGGACTTGGTCACGGAATCATTGATGTTGATAGCCGGCATGGTCAAGGTCCCCTTTTTCTCTCTCTCCAGTAGGCGATGGACGCCTGTAGTCGTCTCCTCAGAAAGACCTCGGATATCACTGACCAACTGAGGGTAGCGGTCAAAGACCATGTTGGTCAAGTCTCCACCGTCATCGAGGATCATGTTCAAATACTTGCCGTCCTTGAAAGCGTTCAATGTCTGCTCTATACACCAGTCGAATTCCTCCTCATTCATGCCTTTCCAAGCAAATACGGGAACGCCTGTTGCAGCAATGGCAGCCGCAGCATGATCCTGAGTAGAAAAGATATTGCAAGAAGACCAAGTCACTTCAGCACCAAGGTGAACCAAGGTCTCTATCAGAACAGCGGTCTGGATGGTCATATGGAGGCAACCGGCAACGCGCGCCCCCTTTAAGGGTTGACTGTTCCCGAACTCTTCTCTGAGCGCCATCAATCCTGGCATCTCTGCCTCCGCAAGTTCAATCTCTTTCCTGCCCCAATCGGCTAAGGATATATCCTTTACTTTGTATGGCATCTTATCTATTGCTGTTCCGCTACTCATTGGATTATTTTTAGGCCGCAAAGATAAGCATCACGCTTGAGCAATAACAGCTGAACACTATCTAAAAGACGGATACCTATGCCTTTAAGCCTGAAGGAAAACCTGCCAGATGGGAGCACTTTATGTGTGTGGACGATTACAGAGACCGAAAATGAACTCAAATCAAGGTTCGAAGGTCTGGGATTGGAACTCAACGAAAACGATACGGTAGAAAGTTATCGTATCGCTCGGAAGCGCATGCAGTGGTATGCTGCCCGATTGCTAAGTGCTGAGTGTGTTCCCGATTTCCAAGGCATCTATTATGATCAGTTCGGGGCACCCCACTTGGTGGAATCGGACATTTGTGTCTCCTATAGCCATTCTCACGATAAAGTGGCTCTGCTCTTTCACAGCGACCATGAAGTAGGTGTGGATATTCAGCGTAAGGATGAGAAATTGAAGCGTATTGAAGACAAATTCCTGAATCCAGAGGAAAAGAAGCGATACGAAGCCAACGGCCATGCCCTTGAAGAGCTCCACATCCTTTGGGGGACCAAGGAGGCTGTGTTCAAGGTCCATAAGCACCACTTGCCTTTCAAGAAGATCAAGACCGAGTCCTTCCCTCTCGATAGGCAAGGACAGCTTGTAGCTAACGCCCATCGTTTCGATGGGACACATCGTCATGTCCTTAATTATAGACTCATGGATGACTCTGTGCTCATCACCACATGCTATAATGAGGCCTAAGATGGCTTAGTGAGATGAGCAGCAGGAAGGAACGACTTAAGGAGGTCTTGAATCATAAAAGACCCAGAATGGCGGTCCTGTTGGACCCTGATAAATGTGTCGAAGGTCAAAAGCTGAGGACCTTCCTCAAAGCCTGCGAGGAAAACGGAGTGGATCTTTTCCTTTTCGGGGGAAGTCTGATAACTGGCGAAGGGGCGAAAGATGTCTTGGAATCCATAAGGCTTCACAGTCAGATTCCTGTAGTGCTATTTCCATCTCATCCTTCACAGATCGATCCTTCAGCAGATGGTATCCTTTTCCTGTCTTTGATATCCGGTCGCCAAGCTGATTACCTCATCGGCCACCATGTCGTGGCTTCTCCAATGCTTTCGAAGACGAGTCTGGAAGTTATTCCTACAGGCTACATGCTTGTAGATGGCGGTCGGACAACAACTGCTCATTATATGAGTGGCTCCATGCCCATCCCCAAGGATAAGCCAGACATTGCCATGGCCACAGCTTTGGCGGGCATGTATCTTGGCATGCGTTTGATTTACATGGATGCGGGAAGCGGTGCACTTTACCCCATTTCACAGGAGATGATCAGTGCCGTGAAGAGCAACTTATCCATTCCCCTGATGATAGGTGGTGGTATCCGAACATCGGAACATGCCCAAAACGCAGTGGAAGCAGGTGCCGATATCGTTGTCATCGGGAATGCACTAGAGGAGGCCCCTGAACTCCTTCAAGAGTTGAGTATTGCTATCCACGCCAGCTCTCATTTTAAAGATCGACATTGAGGCCCAGCATGAAATTCCTCCCTGCTTGAGGAAAGAGTGCATCGAAACTGACTTCTTGCCCTTCATATAGATAACGGTAGGTCCATCCGTTGGACTCATAGACCTCATCCAATATATTCCTAACCTGTAAATTCATAGAGAGCCCTTTGGTCCAAGCTGGTATGAGGTGGATATCCACTCTCAGGTCGTTCACCAAGAAAGCATCCAGTACGCGCCTTCCATTTCCTGTGTTGTCCAGGTGTTGTTCTCCGACATATTTAGTGGCCCAGCTGAGGTCCATGCGTCTATCCGCCTTCCTGAAGAAAGTATACATCCATTCGGAATGCCCCATCCATGGTGGAGAGAAGGCGATGTCGACCGTGCCAAATTGCTCGGTGATCCGTTCAGCGTTGAACTCTGCATCAAAACTGACAACCTGCTCTTCATGATCCACGATCCTGTTGGTGCTCCAGGTCAGATTACCATTCCAACTCAGGTTCTTGTGCGGTAAAACATTGAAGATGAGCTCCACGCCCCTTCTATAGCTATCCTTGACATTGGTCCTGATGCCCTCTCCGACATCATTGACCTGACCCGTATTGATCAATTGATTGTCATACTCCATGAGATACCCCACTACCTCGAAGGCAAATTGTCTTCTTCTTATTGAATATCCTAATTCGATATCGTCTAGTCGCTGCGCCTGTGGTCCCGACAGTGATGTACTTGCAATGTGATCATCCCGATTCGGCTCTTTATGCGCTCGTGCATATGAGATGAAGGCCTTGTGCCCATCTTGGTCTAAATAGGTCAGGCCCACTTTGGGATTGAAGAAGGAATACACCACCTCTCTATCCGTGGGAACAGCATCACTGTTAAGTCCTACAAAACCATAATCGATGACACGCTGTTGGACATCTATGAAACCGCTTAGGTCATTCCGGATCTGATAAGTGCTTCGGAGATAGGCATTCACCTCTTTCTTAAGTGCATCATTCTCATAGTAGCGCTGACGGATGTCAGCATCTCCCAATACGGCTGCCCAGATAACCTCTCCATAATGGCCTCCCTGATATACATTGGCAGCGAGTCCCAAGCTATGCTCCCAACGTCCCCTCGTCTGGTTGAGGGATGAAGTGAATCCGTAAAAGTGATTGTCCAACCACCTGCGCCTTATGAAGTCTGTGGATATGAGAGTATCCCCTCCGAATGCTGGATTCTGAAGTCCATAGTATCCATACTCGGTGTCATCATAAGCGTTCTCGCTATCCTGGAACTGCTCGAAATACCCTAAGCCCCTGGTGTAATGCAAGGATAGGGAACCATGCATATCCTTTCTCAGTTCACGCGTATAATGGGCTTGGTAATGCGTCTGAGTGTAGTCATCCACCTCATTGTCGTATCGGTAATAGTTATAGGTGCTGTGTCCATCAAGCAGGAACTGTGTATTTGCCTCACTGAATCCGTTATCGGCAGCAAAAGCCAACATGCCCTGAATGTCATTCTCAACTCTCGCTCTGGGCACACCGAACCAAGCTTGCTGAGTAACCTCATTCCCACCGAAAGTGATGAGCTTCAAGGTGCTTTTTTTGGACGCCATCCCTGCTGAGAGATAATAGCTCTTCAGGTCGGCAGAGGAGCGTTCAATGAATCCATCCGAGGCAATAGATGACAATCGTGTATCAATGCTCCATCGTTCATCTATGAGGCCAGTTCCAGCTTTCACCGATAGTCTTCTTGACCCAAAGCTTCCTCCACTGAGTCCTACATTCCCATATGCCTCCTGTGTGAAATTAGAGGTCTTCATATTGATGGATCCTCCAAAGGCGCCTGCCCCATTGACCGAGGTACCTACCCCTCTTTGGATCTGAATTTCTTCTGTCGAAGAAGTCAGGTCAGGCATGTTCACCCAAAAGACTCCATGGGATTCAGGATCGTTCAATGGCACCCCGTTAATGGTCACATTCACTGAACTTTGATCACTACCTCTCAACCTCAGATAGGTATACCCAATTCCCGTACCTGCATCACTTGTGAAATACAGAGAAGGGGTTACGTCCAAAAGAGCCGGGATATCTACACCCAGATTGCGCTTCTTCAAATCCTCTTTCTTCAAAGTGGACTGCGCCATGGGCACCAATTCATTCGCCTTCTGTCCAATGACAGTGAACTCATCCATGAGGACAGCCACTGAATTGAGTTGAATGTCGACACGAGAAGACTGGTCGAGTTGTAGGGGGAGTGTTGCTTTTAAGTGGCCCAAGGATTGAGCCAACAAGATATACTCTCCAGCCTTCAAATTATAGAAAGCAAAAAAGCCTTGGGAATCTGTGCTTCTTGCCATCAAGGTGCCTTCGATGGAGACAATGGCGCCCGGAAGAACATCGCCATCATCTGACCGAACGGTTCCGGTCAACTCGAATTGTGCCTGAAGTGTGAATAGAGAAAGGGTAAATACAAATGCTAGAAGATTCCTCATTCGTTCATTCTGATTTGAAACGTTAGATGAGGGGCCCGCAGTGAGGCCTTGTTTCCCTTTTCAGCATTATCTGAACAGGTTCAATGGGTATAATCTCAGCCGTGGTCTTCACAGCACCCCTCTTCATTATGACCTCAAAGGTAGGATATAACAGCTTCAGACAGGGAATGAAATTGAAATTAAATCCAAAGCTTGTTTCATTCTGGCCTCTCCTTGACCAGAGACAACCTGATATGGCCTTGAGAGTGCAATGAG
>JAQCAN010000125.1 GCA_027621335.1 Bacteroidota bacterium | reverse complement strand
AGCCGAACGGAAGGAGATGGAGCCTCCAGTGGCATTGGTCCAGTAATCCTTCAAGGCCCCCTCATTGATGGTTGCCATACTTGAATTTCGGAGGTATCCTCCAACATGTCCTTGGGTGAAGAACTGACTGATATTCTCCAAAGTAGAGTCCTTGTGGAATCTGAAATGGGAAGAGACCTTCACCGAATCATCGAATGTGGGCACTCCATAGACATGTTGTGCTTGCAGCACTGACGAGCCTGCTAGAGTCAAAAATGATATGAGGATGAGAAGGAGTCGCATTGGTCCCTATCAGAAGATCAGGGGAAGAAGAAGATGGGTCATAAGCAATCCTCCGATGAAGAAGCCTATGACCGCAATAAGGGAAGGGATTTGAAGGTCGCTCAATCCACTGATGGCATGACCGGAGGTGCAGCCTCCTGCATAACGCGACCCGAAACCGACCAAGAAGCCACCGCCTATAATTATGAGCAAGCCCTTAGGACTGGTCAATAGGTCCATTCCAAAGATCTCTGCCGGTAGGAACTGCTCGCCAATGTTGTCAAAGCCCAATCCTTTCAGGCTGTCTACTGTGGCTGCTGACAGTTCCATGGTTTCGCCATCCATGAGGTAGTTGGCTGAGATGAATCCCCCGATGACGCTGCCCAATACAAAAACAAGATTCCAGCGTTGGGATTTCCAGTCAAAGGCGAAAAAGTCAGATACCTTCCCTGCTCCAGCTATGGTACACATGGTCCTGAGGTTGGCGGAAAAGCCGAAATTCTTGCCGAAGAAGATCAGCAAGAACATGACAAGTGCGATGATAGGTCCGGCCACATACCAAGGCCACGGTTCTTTGATAAGTTCTAACATAGGTGTGAATTATATAGCAAGGATAGGAATGGCTGTGTGATTTAAGATGTCCATTTCCAGATTTCCTTTGACTAAACTCTTGAGTCCTTTTCTGTTGATATCCGTGATGACCATGAGTTGTATGGACTTTTCTGATAGGAGCGCTCTGGCACTCTTCTCTTTGGTGGAACTAACGATGACCTCCATGTGGACTGGACCCAATGCGTATTTCTCAGTGAAGTGCTCCATCTTGGAGAGAAGGATTTCCTTTTGATTCTCCTCCTGGACAAATCCATATAAGGTGATTTGAGCACCTGTTCTCTTTGATAGTTCTTTGACCAGTGGTACGTTCTTCTCTTCCTCTTGCTCATAGTCTGACAATAGGGCGATGTCCTGCATGGCTTCGCAACAGTTCTCACTCTTATAGGTCAATAGTGGCACATTGAAGGTCTCTTTCATAAGGCCCGCTTTGGTCTTGGAAAAGAAATCCTTACTGTCTGATGAGAGTTCGGTTCCCATGACGATGAGATCGGGCTTGAAGTTTTCGATCTTGTCTGTGATGATGGCAAGGCGGTTTCCTATTAATACCTCAGCTTTTCCAAACGAGCTTGAAACGCCTGATTCATCGATTTTCTTCTCGTAGCTGAATTGATCGGCAAATAATGGGGTGAGATCGAATTCCGAACAGCCATCAACGATCTGCCCGTTCTTCTTGGTCGGTACTTCTCCGCTGGATGGTACCACAGCCAAGAGGTGTACTTCGTCCTTCTGTTCGGCTAAGCGTTGCGTGTAGGTGATGGACTGTAGGAGCTCATCAGGCGAATTTATGATCATCAATATCCTCATAGCTGCATAAGAGATTTGCAGACGCAAAGGTGAGCCATATGGATCGTAAAGTACGTGACCTGTGTAACCTAGAGATGATCAGCTTTGGAACTCCAGAACTTCAACGAGGTTCCGGTGTTGCTTGATGACCCCTTCTTGTTCCAATTTCTTCATGTGTCTGGAAATGACCACGCGTGAGGAGTGGAGGTCATTGGCGATCTGGTAATGGGTGGTCTTGAGTTCACCTTTATGCATCACCATGGCGCGATCACGTAGATATTTGGTCAATCGCTCCTCCATGTTATGAAACGCCAGGTTGTCGATGGCTTCCAACATCTCGTTCAGTCGAGTGTTGTAGGAATCCATCACGAAATTCCTCCATGAAGAGTATTTGATCATCCACTCTTCCATCTTATCGACAGGAATGAAAAGGATTTCCGAAGGTTCCTCGGTGATGGCAGCTATGATACTCTTGGCCGCCTTGGAGCAGCAGTTCAAGGTCATGGCACAGGTATCCCCCAATTCCAAATAGTAGAGGAGGAGTTCCTCACCTTTATCATCTTCCGTCATTACCTTGATGCTTCCTGAGATGATAAGCGGCATATGCGTGATGGTCTGCCCGATGTGCATCAACTCTGTATCTTCAGGTATGTGTTTCAGATCACTGCAGTCACAGATCTCTTTGACCAGTTCAGCTTCGAACAAATATTGGAAGCGATCCTGGAGGCGCTCTAAGCAATTCAATTCTGAGAGGTTGGTTTTCATGGTCTAAATCTAGTCAATCACAAGATTCGAAGACCACAGGAATATATGGTCACTTGATCAATTCTCCCATCAGCCCCAACATTTGAAGTTCAATGTTCTTGGCTTCATAAAGCGCTTGGCTGAGCAATAATTCGGAATTCAGAAGGTTCAACTGCGCTTGCCTGAACTCCACCGAGGTGATCTGGCTCAGTTTGAAGGATTCCTCGCTTCGCTGGAAATTATTGCGAGCCGTGTTCACATTGGATTCTCTGGCTTGCAAGACAAAGAGTGCATTCAGATAAGCTCCGTGCGTATTCAAGGCTTCTGTGCGTACTTGCTCTTTGGTACGTTCCAGCGCTGTATTACTGCTTTCAAGCTGTAGCTTGGCATTCTGCATCTGAACGTTGTTCCTTCCATCGAAGAGGTTCCAATTCAAATTGATGGTGGCTGTAGGGCCAAGGCTGTTATTACTCAGTAAGAAGGCCCCATTGGGATCATCGATGCCTCGGTATTGATAGCCTCCATTGACTCCGATATTCGGTAACCAGGCGGATTTGTTCGCTCCGATTCCTAATTCGGCAATGCGCTGTTGTTGCTCAGCTGTCAGGACACGACTGCCTTTCTCCAGGGCGCTATTCACCACCTCCTCAGCGCTCATATTGCTGATGAGCTGGACCGCTTCTTGAATCTCATAGACCGTCTCCACGGGCACTCCCATGACCAGATTCAAGCTACGCTTGGTATTCTCCAATTGCTGCCGGCTATTCATAAGGTTGATGCTGTCCGTATCCAGATCCACTTGCGCATTGAGGACATCCAACTGCGTGAACTGCCCATATTCATAGCCATATTGCGCGCGCTTCACCCTTTGAACCGAGTTATAGACCGTGCTATCCAAACTTTGGGTCTGTTGTTTCAAACGAGCCACCTCATGGTAGAACTGACTTAGCTGCAGGACAGCGGATTCCATGATGGTCTGAAGCTCCAAACTGGAAAGGACCTTGCCGTTGGCGGCTTGCTGATACCTGTATTTGCGTCCCAGACCATCGAAAAGGGTGTAGGACAGGGTGATGGCCGCATTATAATTGTACGAACTGTTCGGGTCAAAGCTCTGCTCTCCCGTTCTCAAAGTGTTCGTGCTCTCGAAATAAGTCCATGAATAGGCACCGGAGGTGTTCACTGTAGGGAGGTAGCCATTGGCTTGTCGTTCAGCATTGTTCTCAGCGACTTGTTCATTGATGCGAGAGATACGGATGTCATAGTTGTTCTCCAAGGTCAAGGCCAAGGCGTCTTCAAAACTCAATGCCTCTTGAGCTTGTATATTGACTGCAAGTAATAGACCTATCAAACTGTATAGTCGTCTCATATCTAGCATCTTAAATAGGTATGATTCAATGTTTATCATGGGCCATGAGGGCTTCGCTTTCCAACTCTTTCACCGCGCGCTCCACCTCTTCAGGGCTGGGTTTCTTGCCCTCCCATAACCACGTGAAATAGACCTTGATGGTATTGCTCAACTGAAGCAGCATGGGAAGCATGACCAAGGTGAGAACGGTCGCTATCCCTATCCCATAAGCTATACTGATGGCCATGGGAATGAGGAACTGGGCCTGCCTGCTGGTCTCGAAGATCAGAGGACTCAATCCCGCGATAGTCGTAATTGAGGTAAGGAAGATGGCCCTGAATCTAGAGGCTCCTGCAGTATAAATGGCTTCAGTGTAGGGCACGCCTTCCTTCAGATACCCGTTGAACTTGGAGATGAAGACCAATCCATCATTCACCACGATACCGATGAGCGCAATGATTCCCAACATACTCAGGACATTCACGGGAAAGTCATGGAACCAATGACCCCAGCCGACTCCAATGAAGGCAAAGGGAATCATGAGCAAAAGGAGCAGGGGCTGTGAGAAACTCCTGAACGTAAAGGCAATGACCAGATAGATCAGCAATAGCACGACAGGAATGACGGCAGCCGCAGAGCCACCCACTTTCTCCGCCTCACGGTTCTGTCCTTCAAATAGCGCGCTCAGGCCACTGTATCGGGTCTGAAGTTCTGGAACGAACTCATTCCTCAATCCGGAGACGATAGCGGTAGCGCTTTCCTTGGGGTTTATCAGATCGGCATCCACTCTGATCTCTCTTTTGCCATCCAGGTGATTGATGGAAATATCACCACGCTGGATGCGATAATCGGCCAATTCACTCAAAGGGATCCTAGCACCGCTGGGGCTAAGGATACGCATGTCATCCAAATCACTGATGCTGGAGCGGCCTTCTCGGTCATAGCGCACCCAGACGATGATCTCATCCTGACCTCGCTGGAAACGTTGTACTTGAAGGCCATTGAAACCCGCTCTCACTTGACTGATGACATCATTCAGGCTGAGACCAAGATTATAGGCTTTATCCTTCAAGGTCAGACGGATCTCCTTGATACCTGCAGGGTCATTGTCCGTGACATCTCTGAGTAGAGGGTCGTTGCGCAATTCATTCTTCAACTCCTCCTTGGCCGCTTTCAGCTCATTCACATCATAGCTGAGCAAGGAGACAGAGACGGGTTTTCCTCCAAAATTAGACCCTGCATCGATGACCAGGCTTTCAGCCTGGGGCACAGGTCCCACTTTCTCAAAGATGCGGGCTGCGATATCCGAGCTGGCCGCATCCCTGAGCTCTCCGGGCAAGAGGTTGATGACCAACGACCCATTGGCTGTACCAGGTCCCACCCTGCGGATGACATTCTCCACCACCTGTTGGCCATCCGATTGCTTCGCTGTGAATTCATCATTGACCTCCCATACCTTCTGCTCCACCATGGTGATGATGCTGTCCGTCTGAAGAGGATTCACCCCTTGGGGCATGGTGAGGTTGATGCGCACTTGGTCACTTGCGATAGGAGGAAAGAAGGTTCCTTTGATGATGCCTCCTTGCATGGCCCCAATGGTGACCATCAGCAGGGCGAACAGAATGGCGAAGGCTATAGGTGTATGGGTCATGCTCCATCGCAGGAGGGGCATGTACAGCTTGTCCCTCATGAAGTCCATCACCTTATCTCCCCAGATATTGATTCGATAAGTCTTCTGGTGTGGGGTGAGGACCTTGGAATGGGCCACGTGGGCCGGGAGAACGATGAAAGCTTCCAGTAAGGAGAAGCTCAAGGTGAGCAAGACCACGATGGAGACTTCCCCGAAGAATTCTCCAACACGCCCATCCAAGAAGAAGAACATGCTGAAGGCGATGAGCGTGGTCAAGATGGCCGAAGTGATAGCAGGAACCACTTCCATGGTCCCATCGATAGCGGCTTGGATGCGATTCTTCCCTTTCTCATAGTGGTGGAAGATGTTCTCAGCGATAACGATTCCATCATCGACCAGAATTCCAATGACGATGATCATGCCAAAGAGAGAAAGGACATTGATGGTCACATCGAAATAATCCACCATGATGAACATACCCATAAAGGAAATGGGCAGACCAAAGGCGACCCAAAGTGCCAAACGTGGTCTGAGAAAGATGCTCAAGAAAAGGAGGACGAGAATGATCCCTTGGATGCCATTCTTGGCGAGAAGTTCCGTTCGTTGCTTGATGGTGATGCTGCTATTGTTCGTAACCGCCAATTGAGTGGACTGCTCACGTGTGTTATACATCTTCACAAAACCCAATACCGTATCCGCTGCGCTGACAAGGTCTTCTCTGTTGGTGGTGCTGATATCGATCTGCACGGAGGGTGAACCATTGAAATAGGACCGATCCGGTGTTTCAGAGAAACGATCCTCTACCACCGCCAGGTCACTTAGAAGAACTCGGCTTCCATCGGGTCGAGCAAGAACGACCACGTCTTCCAGGTTCTGAGCATAATAGCCTCTGTTCTTGACCCGGATGAGATAATCCTCCGCCTCCGTCTTGATGGCCCCACCTGTGACCAAGATATTGGTATTGCTGACTGCTTGGGCTACATCTCTGAAGGTGAGGCTATAATTCCTCAGTGCTTCCTCCTTCACTGCGATGTTGATCTCCTCCTCAGGAAATCCGCTGATCGCCACTTGGGAGATGCCATTGATGTTCCGCAACTCGGTCTCTATGCTTCTGGCTTTTTGCTTCAACTGGGAAAGGTCGATACCTTCCTTTCCGAAGACGACCATGGTCACTGCATTGGTGAGGGTCTCCTGCTTGGCCACTACTGGAGGTTCCATCTCCGCAGGGAAGGAAGGGACCTTATCCACGGCATTCTTGACGTCAGCCAATAAGACATCGATGTCGTATCCTTTTTCAGCTTCGATGCTTATTGTAGCCGAATTCTCCTTGGATTCGGACGTAAATCGATCCACACCTAGAAGTCCTCTGAGGTTGTCCTCTATCTTCAGGACAATACCTTCCTCCATCTCCTCAGGAGAGGCTCCCGGATAGGTCAGGGAGACATTCACGAACTTGCTATCCTGAAGTGGAAAAAAGCTGGACCGCATGTTGAACATGCCCATCAATCCGAGTATGAAGAAGCCCAGAATGGTCACATTGACCGCTACGGGATACTTGATGAAGTGGGTCATGATGCTTCTCATGAGGCAGATGTTTCACCGTAGACCGTCACCTTCATTCCTTCAAAGGCTGCTGGCGGCAGTTTGGTCAGAACGGTCTGTCCAGTCTACAATCCATCGATCACGGCAGTCTTATCCGAAGTATGA
>JAQCAN010000124.1 GCA_027621335.1 Bacteroidota bacterium | reverse complement strand
AATATTGAATCTAGAACGATGTTAGAAAATCATACCTTCTTGATCACTGGAATTGCGGATGAAAAATCATTGGCCATGTATGCGGCCAAAGAGATCATCAAACAGGGTGGTCGGGTGATCTGCACTGGACTTGGTCCGAGCCCTTTTCATAAGGACTTATCTGATAAGGCTAAGGCCTTTTTGACGCAAAACTTCGAGGATTTCAAGCAGTCCATAGAGAATTCACTGGGTAATTCCAAGGTTTATGTCCTGGATGTGACCCTCGATGCCAACATGGATGATTTTGCCCGTCAGTTGAGCGAAGAAGGCATTCAACTATCAGGTCTGGTGCATGCCATTGCCATGGATAAGACCATTCGGAATAAGGTAGTGAAACCCTTGCTCGAAGTCACACCTGAGGAATTCTCCGACACATTGAATGTCTCTGCTTTCTCATTGGTTCGGCTGACCCATTTCCTGATCAAGCATAATGTCCTGAACGATGGCGCGTCCATCGCCTCCATCAGCTATATCGCAGCGGAGAAGGTCACCTTCCATCCTTACCGCAACATGAGCATAGCAAAGGCTGCCCTTGAGCGCATATCAGTGGAGTTGGCCGATGAGCTAGGTCGTTCAAGAGGTATACGTGTGAACGCCATCCGTTTTTCTCCTTACATGGGCAGTAAAGCTGGTAATGCCACCCTGACTGAAAGAGATGTTCTTAAAGCGGATGAGATGAGTCCCTTGGGGAATGCACGCCCTCAGGATCTAGCCTATGAGATCGTACATCTTCTGAGGCCTGATTCCAGGATCACTGGTGAGATCAGGCATGTGGATGGGGGCTACAGGATCATCGGGTGACGCGCTCGATTCCTTAAATCATCCCAGAGTGTCATTCGTTTGGTCTGGCGAAACGGTTCAGGATGCGATCGCCTCGTCAATGGCTTGTGCATCATCGGGGCCTTCCATCCCCTCGTTCAATTAAGCGCGATATTCGGCCCATGAAGATCAGCGTACATCCTTATTTTCTGGAGTTCAAGCGTCCTTTTGTCCTTGCCCATGGCACAAGGAAGGGAACGCAACTTGCCTATGTGAGGATCAGCCATGAAGGCTATACAGCTTATGGGGAGGCTTCGCTTCCGCCTTATTTGAGGGAGACCTATGATTCGGTGGAGAAATGGGTCAAGAGCCAAACGGACGGCATCCAAGAGGTCCTCAAATCGAATCCTTTCGATCATGTTGCTGATATCCCTTACTCTTCAGAGCACCCAACGGCATCCGCTGCGGTTCAATCGGCCCTATTGAATTGGTATGTAGTTGCACAGGGAGGCAGACTCTCCGATCATTTCGAGTCCAGTGAATCCAATCCTTCCTTGACCTTGACTCTCACTAAGAACGACTATGATTCCTTGGGCGAGGTGCTAGAAACTGCCAAGGATTTCAGCCACCTGAAAGTAAAACTCACCGGCTCTTATGATGACTTGGAATTCGTGGAGGCCATCCGTAAGAAGACGGACTTGCCATTCTGCATCGATCTCAACCAAGGGTGTAGCAATAAGGAAAAGGCCATCTCTCTCATCACCTCCTTAGAGCGGTTTCATTGCATCTTGGTTGAGCAACCATTATTGTCAGAGGACCATGAGAGCCACTATTGGTTGAAACAGCGCCTTCAGATGCCCATCATCGCAGATGAGTCCATTCGTTCATTGGAGGACCTGACACAGTTCCACGAAGCATATTCAGGTGTGAATGTGAAACTGATGAAATGCGGGGGACTGTTTCAAGCAAAGAAAATGTTGGAATTCAATTCTACGAATGATTCGGAATCCCCTTTTGTAAAAATACTTGGCTGCATGTCCGAGTCAAGTCTGGGGGTGTCCACCGCAGCTGTCTTAGCCTCACATGCGTCCATTGCCGATTTGGACGCACCATACTTGAACATCAATGATCCCTTCAAAGGTTTTCAAATCGTGAATCAGAGGATCGAACTTGAAGAACCGATCCGATTGAAGAAAGGGGTCAATCTCTGATACTTACCCATCATAATCCTAATCAGGCCTATCACTACGTCTGGACTAAAAGTCTATATTGACCTTCCCTATCAAAACGGTGGATGGTCTGCCGAGACATGGGAATTAAAACCAATCGACATGGGCATATTTTGGGAACTACTTCAGCAAGATGAACTCGAAAAACAGCAGAAACAGGCTGACAGCATCGAGGATCGAGTAGACCTTCTTGAGGAAGAACTCGCTAAGACCAAGGATTTGCCGAGGAAGACTCTGGCGGCACTTGAAGAGAGCATCGGAAAGGACATCGATGGGGATGGGAAATTAGGGTGATATGGCCTAATTCAAAGAGGGTCTTTCCTATTACGGAGGAATAGGGGAAGGATGACCAAGGCTCCTCCCAAAATCTGAATCCAGTGTAGATTCAAGTTCATGAAAATCACCGCGAACAAAATGCCATAGATGGGCTCCAAGGCTGCTATGAAAGCCGCTTTTCGTTCACCTATTTTCCGCAATGCGGCTATGAACAAGCTATAGGCTAGAGCGGTCAGTAACACACCATGGACGAGCACCAGAATCCAGTTCACATCAACGGACAGATAGGCTTTCTGGTTCAGGAAAGGAGTGAGGAATAAGGCCGCCCACAACATCTGTTCTCCAGCTAGCTGTTGGCTGCTTTTCTCTTGAGGACTGGCATGATTGAGCAATTGCAGAAGTGCAAATGCTAAGGCCGAAGCGAGACCAAAAAGGATGATGTCCAGTCCAAGAGGCCCTAAGTTAAAATGGATGAGTAATGCCGTTCCTACCATGATGGAAGCGCCTTTCAGCCATTCGACCAGACTCGGTCTTCTTTTCAGGACGAGTACTTCCAAGAGCATGGTCCACAAGGGATAGGTCGCGAAGCTTATCAGCGCCCAGTCCACTGAACCCTCGATGGCCACCCTGAAGAAGGTATACCAGTGGAAGGCTAACAACAAGCCTTCCTTCCACGAGGAGCCCAAGGAAGGCCACAGCCGATGTGGACGACTAGCACTCAAGCTGAGCAGGAGCACTCCCGCAATAAAAGAACGCGCAAAGGTCAACTCCACCGAAGGCAGTCCGATATACGTGGACAAGGGAGCCGATAGTCCGAAGAGGAGAACAGCTAAATGAGCTTGCCAAAGTGGAGCAATAAGTTTCACAGCGTAAATGTGCTCCTAAAATCGTCAATAAGCCTGTCGAAAAGCCCTTGGACTGTCCTTTGTCAGATATGTGAAAGCCCTACCTTCAACGCTCAAAACTCCGAATTGTGAAGAAAATACTCGTTGCCAATAGAGGGGAGATCGCCCTCAGGGTCATTCGATCGCTTAATGAGATGGGCATCCGTTCCGTAGCCATCTATTCTGAAGCGGATAGGGATGCGCCTTTTGTCCTCGCGGCTGATGAGGCCATCTGCGTTGGTCCTGCACCCAGCAATCAGTCCTATCTGAAAATGGACCACATCATCGAAAAAGCTTTGGAAATTGGGGTGGAGGGCATCCATCCAGGTTATGGTTTCCTCTCTGAGAACAGCCATTTCGCCCAGAAGGTCACCGAAGCGGGCATGACCTTCATAGGTCCCAGTCCTGAGGCCATAGAGATGATGGGAAGCAAGCTGGCCGCCAAGGCAGCCGTGGCCAAGTATGGCATTCCGATGGTCCCTGGGACTGAAGAACCTCTTGATGATGTCGAGAAAGGATTGGAGATCGCCAAAGTGGTCGGATTTCCCATCCTCATCAAAGCGTCAGCTGGAGGAGGTGGAAAAGGCATGCGCATCGTAGAGAATGCGGGAGAATTCAAGAGCCAACTAGAACGAGCCATTTCGGAGGCGGAATCGGCTTTTGGAGATGGATCGGTCTTCAAAAAACTTTTTTACCAGAAGCCTAGACACATAGAAATCCAGATCTTGGCTGATAACCATGGCAACATCATCTACCTTTTCGAGCGGGAGTGTTCCATCCAGCGCAGGCACCAGAAGGTAGTGGAAGAGGCGCCTTCGGCCATACTGACCCCTGAGATACGTAAGACTATGGGAGAGGCAGCTGTCAATGTGGCCCGCGCATGCAACTACTCAGGCGCGGGGACGGTGGAATTCCTCATGGACGCAGCCCATAATTATTACTTCTTGGAGATGAACACGCGTCTTCAAGTGGAGCATCCGGTATCCGAGCTCATCACCGGAGTGGATCTGGTAAAAGAGCAAGTGAGAGTGGCCAGAGGTGAAGTCCTATCCATCAAGCAGGAAGATTTGGAGATCATCGGACATGCCATAGAACTGAGGGTCTATGCAGAGGATCCTGAAAGTGGATTCCTACCTGACATCGGAACCTTGGAGGTCTATAGGCCACCATCCGGCCCTGGGGTTCGCGTGGATGATGGATTCAGGGAAGGCATGAAGGTGCCCGTCTATTATGACCCGATGATCTCCAAGCTATGCGTTCACGGAGCGAATAGGGAAGAGGCCATCGAACGGATGATCCGCGCCATCGATGAATACCAGATCGTAGGGGTAAAGAATACTTTGGGTTTTGGAAAATTCGTTATGCAACATGAGGCCTTCCGTTCTGGCGACTTCGACACAGGATTTGTGAAAGCATATTATACAAATGCCGATCACCGAAGTGCTCAATCAGAAGAAGCCGAGGAGGCGGCCAGTATCATGGCAGGAATCTTGTTCCAAGGGTCTGAATCTGCCCGTCCTGCCCAGATGGCCATATCAGAACGAACCAATTGGAAGAAGAACCGTAAAACGATGAACTGAAGAGACTAGCCCATTGATATCCTTGTTCAAACATAGCTCAGCACTTTTCCTAGTGATGTTGTTCCTTTCCCTGCCCTTCATGTCAAAGGCTCAGGTGCAGGATACGTCCAGGGTAGTGAAGGCCATGGTGGTGGATGGGGATACCATTCCGATGGTCACGCTCGGAATGATCTCGATCTCTGAAGAGCGTTTCAAACAGAGCAAGCGCTACGACCGACAATACAGCCGACTCAAGAGAAAAGTCCTCAAGGCCTATCCTTATGCCAAGGTGACCAAGGAACTCTTAGATGATTATGAAGAGGAATTGGCCAAGTTGAGTTCAGAGAGAGATAAGAATGACTATTTGGACATCGCTGAAGCCGAGCTCAAAGCAGAATTCGAAGGAGAGATCAAGGAACTCACTGTGAGTGAAGGAAAGATCCTTATCAAGCTCATCGATCGGGAAACAGGAGATACTTCCTACGAACTCATCAAACGACTGAAGGGGGGCTTCTCAGCCTTCATGTGGCAGTCGCTGGCCAAGCTCTTCGGATCCGATCTTAAAGCGAGCTATGATCCGTTTGGAGAGGACCATATCATAGAACGTATCGTTCAAGAGATAGAGACAGGGGCCTTGTATGTCCATCCTCGTGAGGCGGTCACCCCAAAGGCTCAAGAGCGATTGGACCGTAAGCGTGAGAGGAAGGAAAGAAAGATCCGCAAGCGCAACGGAGGCCTTTCCACTGCATCCAGCGAATAGCCCCATTCCCTTTTCTATCTTTGGCTCACATGCTCCATCAAGAGAGCCATGTAGTCATTCACAATCAGTCTGTTAGCCCATATCGCAACGTGAATTCATCTCCCATCATCACAGCTTTGTTCTTGTTCTTCACGTTGATAGGCTCATCCCAGAATATCCTGGTTTCCGACCAAAGAGGGTCTTGTGAACCCAGCATCAAGATCGACCCTTCAGATCCGTCACGGATGATGGTGGGCGTTATACTGGATCAAGGGCTTTCAAGCACCGATGGAGGACTGACCTGGAAGCATGATAAACTGATGTCTTCTTATGGAGTTTGGGGAGACCCTGTCATAGATGCGGACGCTGATGGACGCTTCTATTATTTCCATTTGTCCAATCCGCCAGATGGCCACTGGATAGACCGTATCGTGTGCCAGCGGAGCGAGGACATGGGTGAGACCTGGACGGATGGCTCTTTTGCCGGTCTCAATGAGGAGAAACAGCAAGACAAGCATTGGTCGGTCATCGACCAGAGAACAGGGCACATCTACCTCACCTGGACCGAGTTCGATACCTATGGGATCTCCAGCCCGACCTGCTTCTCCAGGATACGATTCTCAAAGTCAGTAGACCATGGGACATCTTGGTCCGATGCCATCACCATCTCTGAGACCCTAGGGAACTGTGAGGACAGTGATGAGACCACCGAAGGTGCAGTTCCTGCTGTTGGGCCTGATGGAGAACTCTATGTCTGTTGGGCGAATGCAAAAGGACTGGCTTTCACTTCATCGGAGGACGATGGCCTGACCTGGTCCAAAGAGAAGATCATCGACACCATGCCTGGAGGATGGGATATGGACGTTCCTGGAATCTATCGCTGCAATGGGATGCCTATCACCAAAGTGGACGTCAGTAATGGACCCGATCGTGGGAGCATCTACATCACCTGGGCCGATCAACGTAAAGGATTGCAGGACACGGATATATGGATCATGAGTTCCAGAGATGGGGGCAGTTCATGGTCAAAGCCGATGAGAGTGAACAACGATGTTCCAGGCAAGCATCAGTTCTTTCCCTGGATGGATGTGGACCAGAGCAATGGAGATGTCCATGTGGTCTTTTACGACCGCAGGAACCATGAGGATAATCACACAGATGTGTATCTCGGTAGATCCACAGATGGCGGACGTTCCTTTCTCAATCTCCCGATCAGTGAGTCACCCTTTTTCCCGAGGCGTGATGTCTTCTTCGGGGATTACACGAACATCAGTGCAGTCAATGGAGTGGTCAGACCTGTCTGGACGCGCATGGATGAAGGGAATCTCAGTGTTTGGACAGACCTCTCTGAGAAGCGTTGGTCCACCGAGATGGTTGAACTGAAACTCGAATTCGATGCACCGAGCACGAAAGTCTTGTGCCTTGAAGTCATGCCTCCAGATGGAAAGATCGAGAAACTCTTCAAGAAGCGCTTCAGCATCGGGTACCAAACACATGTCTACCTATGGGAACCAGAAGAGGAGCTCAGGGGTCTTTACCAATTCAGACTGAGACGAAAGAAATCTGTGCTTTGGAGGCATGAGCAAAAATGGTGAAACGAACAAGTAATAAACCCTCTGTGTCCAGGCTGGTGGCAATCTGCCATGCGCATGGCTTGAG
>JAQCAN010000123.1 GCA_027621335.1 Bacteroidota bacterium | reverse complement strand
GCTGAGGAGCTGAACCGATTGGATCTCTTCCAAAGCAATTTGTCTGAACCTTCCTTTGAGCTCATCATCGACCGTTCCGATCATCCAATTACTGAAGGCTCCCAAGGCTTTGTATGGGCTGCTTGCCTCGGTTTCCATCAAGACCTCTGGATCTCGTCTCACCAGGAATCTCAACTCGTCCATCCCATAAAGCTCATCTCCACGCCTTCCTTCTCTAATGATGTTCTCCTGACTTGGGAGAAAGGAGGCCAACTTCTCACAATCCAAAGCACCACCATCACAATTCCTTGTCAGCCCTGTGGACTCATGTCCTTTGCTGCTGATCCTGATCTCACCTTTCATTGCCTCTTCCAGAATTTCTAAGTCGAGTATGGCGGTGTTTCCATTCTCAACTGCCAGAGAATATGGAATAACCCATCGGTCCACATTGAATTCCTCCACCCTCACGTTGCTGTTGGGCACAACAAAAGCCTCTCCTCCCTCCTCGTAGGACGGATAGTATCCCAATGGAAGGAAGATATCGCCACGATCCATGAGAAGAGGCTTTTCCTCCAATTCGATCCTCAGCAGGTGATGAAGGTCGTCACTGACCAAGATATCCTCCATACTACCTAGGTAGGCTGGCATGGCATAGACCCAAGAGGAAGGGATTCCCTCCTCCCTGCAATAAGCCGCCAAGACCCTTACTATGGCCCAGGAATCCATCTCTTCATTGGACCAGCACTTCTCGCTTCTGATATAATGGCAGAGGGATTCATAGAACTCCTCCACTCTCTCACCGTCTGTAGTCAACTCCTTTTCCTGCACGCTGACTTGTAAGGCCATGAATTCCTTGATGGTCAAGGGCTCAATTTTCGAATCCTCTTTTAGAAAGCCCTCCAACATCTTTTGGATCTGCGATGTTTCAGTTCCAATGGTCAAGTTCACATCGTTGGCGATGAGCTTCTTTACAAGGTCTTCATCATCCGAATCAGCAATAGCCAAGATGTAACGTATCACAGGTAGTTCACGGTAAATGAATGCCCATCGTTGCTCAATGATCTCTGGGACAATGTCCTCTTCCTCTATTATAGCCCTGCAGACCACTTTTGATCCTTTCTTCTGTTCAAACTTGATTCTGGGCACTGGGGCGTGATTCATGGGAGCGAACTTCATATACGCATCCTCCCCCAGCAGGAATTCAGAGTGATATTGAAGAACCGGATATCCACTTATCAAGAAATCCTCATCTGGTTCGAACAGAAGGAAATCCTTCACTAAGAACGTTCTTAACTCGTAGGAGTAGAAATCGATGATATCGCCAATTTCCAGATCAGGGAGAGCCGCCTTGATCCCATTCTCAGAGGTGATGAACTCTTCTTGCGTAAGCAGCAGGACTCTCCCATCCACCTTGAAAATCCTAACACCGACATCTGCGTAATTGCCTAGTCCTCTTTTGGCATTAAGCTCTAGAATAGAAAAATCCGTTAAGGCATTCTTATCTTGAATAAGGACCACATCCCTGTTCAGTCTGGTCATTTCAAGCCGCTTCCCCCGTCTTCCTATTTTGAAGTAGGATTCTTTTTTGAGGAACACAGCCTCTTCCCTCTCATATCTTTTCGCCTGACCAAGGCTGAAGTCGGCCCTTGAACGCTCCTCCAAAGCAGTGGGCGGATTTCTTCAGCCCGCGTCACTTCATTGAAATCAAAACTGTGCGATTGTGCCAATGCAGGTTCAGGCTGCATAACGAGGATACAAGCCGCTAATAAGAAGAGAAAAGAGAGACGACTCACTGACTCAACGTATAGATGATGGGCCTATCATAGATTTCTTTTTGCAGGCGACCCAAGGCCGAATTCCAAAGCGGAATTTTCTGATTGGGTATGCTCGTTCTAGGAACGATCAGCTCTTTCTGAATAGAGATGCTACCATCCGATTCCACTTGAAAATCGACTCTCAACGAGAAGGATTCATCCTGGATCAGAAGGTCCTCAGGCACCTTGCTGACGGAATAGCCTTCAATGGGCGCAATGAGATAGAGCTCTCTATCGAGCACCTTGGACTCTAGATCCAGATCGCCTCGGAGTGAGGAAAGGTAATTATCCTGTTTTCCATAGCCTTTGTAGCTCTTATGCAAGTCCCAATCCAGGTAGAGTTCCTTGTCATATCGATTAACCCGATTCTTGGCTTGAAAACTCGCACACCAGTTCAATACTCCCTCAGGAACAGAAGGGTCCGCTGTATCAATGACCTCCACACTGATGTCCGAATCCCCTCTGCTGAAATGGTCTTTCTTAGCATCTTGTTCCTTCAGGGGGTCACCATCGGGATAGAGGAAATACATACTGCTCTTCTTATCTCCACTAGCGGTATAATCCATGTTTCCTTCCAAAGTCGCTTGATTCACAGAAAATGTGACTCTAAGGAACTCCTCATTGCGATGATAGCTGGATTCAGGTACATCGACCAAGAGGTAGCTGTCCCCATTCTCGACCATTGCGGGTCTCCCTTGGATACGGTCAGCAATGTCACCGAAGGCCAAGCCTTGTTCTGTGGCATCCAAGATGAGCATCTCGCCTTCCTCGAAAACGGTGACCACCATATGATTGTCCACAGCCAAAGATGGAATGCTATAGTCATATGGAATGGAGCTGGTGCCCAACCAGGTCAATCGAGCATCGAAACCCTGACTTCGACAGAGCTCGGCAAGCAGATTGGCCATTCCCTTGCAATCCCCGTAACGTTTTCCAAGCACACTCTGACACGATTCAGGTTTGAATCCGGCCAATCCATTCTCGAAGGCGATATAGCGGATATTCTCTTGTACCCAGTAAAAAAGCCTTCTCAACTCACACTGTCGATCGTCACAACCTTGTGTGATGGCTTCGGCACGCTCCTTTATGGACTGTGTGTCATTCCCAATGTCATCGACCAGACTCTTATACCAATGGTAGAGGTCATCTGTCGATGAAAGGAGCCCAGCATCCTGAGCATCAGGTCCCATAGATTTGACCAATATCAGAATATGCGGGGCGTAGAAGGCCAGTCCTTTGGACGTTCGCTCCTCTTTGAATGAAGGGAGGTCCTTGGCGATGACTTCCAAGGTTTTGAGTTTGCCTTGAACGCGTTCCTCTATTTCGATATCAAAGGAATCTGTATGGAAAGACAGCAATTCCACATCCCAATCCAAGGGGAAATGGAATGACAATCGTTTTTCCACAATAGGTGCTTCATCACTGATGAACTCCTTGGTCAGGTATTTCACATCCTTATGGATCTTCTCGTAACTGAGGTTAGACGTTGCGCTGTCCTTCAACATCCAAACTCTCACTGGTTCCACTTGACTGTCATGGTGAAAGATGCCTTCGATCTCAAAAGAGGTAGGGGAAAGCGTTTTCTTGAATCCATCCAGTCTGACCCATTTCAGTTCGGTGAATTCATCTGTGAAAAGAGGTTCTACATGGAAAAAGAACTCATCAGTGAGGTTCAAGAAGGACATGACAGTCGTCTCGCTGGCTTGAACAAGGCCAGTCTTCTTGTCGTAAGATAGCTCGAAGTCCTTAAGCACCTTGGTCAATACGAAATCCTCATCTGGATATGAGGCCCGCAGGGCTATCCTACGATCTAAAGACTGTGAGGCCAAGTCTCCCGAGAGGGTTATGACCGCAGTCAAGCATAGTGTGCTTAAGAGCCGTTTTTGAAGGAAAGTTAAAAATGGCAGCATGAGCGCAATTGAGCGCTTGAAGGTACGGCTGTAAAAGATTCAGGGCAAGGAATACCCATTCTTATTCGACCACGCTAACGGAGTCTGAGACGGTGGCGTTCTTTCGTTTGAAGTGTTCCAACATCTCTTGGTCCGTCATATGCAAGGTCTCCAATCGCTGTGCAGCCTCTTTACCGAACAGATGCCTTGGGTACTCGGCAGCCATTTTCTTGTAGAGTTCCTCGGCCTTGTCCTTGTCCTTGAAGTCATTATCATACATGAAGGCAATCAAGAATTTCGTCTCGATGATATTCTCATACTCAGGGTGGTCGGCAAGGATGGTCTCATAACAGGACAATGCCCGGTCATATTCGTTGAAAGAACGTGCCACGTTAGCTGCTCTGAATAGGAACTCAGGGGCCATCTCATTTTCTTTGAACTCCGTATTGAAAGCCTCATAAGCCGTCATCAAGGCATCAGCCAAGGAATCATCGGGACTTTCCATGGTCGAGAAGAGCTTCTTCTCCATGCTTTCAATATCTGCAATGCTATCCTGAGCCGTCTTGGATCGGTCACAGGCCAACAAGGTCAATACTCCACACACTACTAGGATCAGTCTCTTTCTCATTTCTTCTTAGGAAATCTCATTCTATACTTGGCCTTCACTTTTCCACTGGAGATGTCGCTCAATCTTCCTTTGAGCAATCTCCTGCGCAGGGGATTCAATCGGTCGGTGAATAACACACCTTCTATATGGTCATATTCATGCTGGATCACTCTTGCAGCAAGACCAGTGAGGATCTCCTCTTTAGGTTCGAAGTTCTCATCTTGATAGACAATCTTGAGTTCTGACTCTCGAGTCACCTTCTCTCGTATATCAGGGATGCTCAGACAGCCCTCCTCGAAGTCCCATTCTTCGCCATACTCCTCTTCAATAGTTGCATTGATGAAGACCCTTTTGAAGTCGGCCAAGAAGGTCCTTTCTTCTTCATCCATCTCCTCATCCTCTGCAAATGGACTCGCGTCCACCACAAAGAGGCGAATGGACTTTCCGATCTGAGGTGCCGCAAGTCCTACGCCACTGGCCTCATACATGGTCTCGAACATATCCAAGATCAAGGCCTTCAACTCTTCAGAGCTGGACTCTATTTCCTTTGCCCTCTTCTTGAGGACCGGGTCGCCATACGCTACAATGGGGTGGATCAAAGCACTCGTTTTTGCTAACAGACCGCGAAGATACAGCATATATCTATGTCGCACATGTCACTTAGCTATACTTCTCGTCAAGTCCCTATTTTCAACCCTGCAAAGCTTAATCTGCCATGGCATACATCTCCAAAGACACTTTTAAATTCCTCAAGGACCTCAGCAAGAATAATGACCGAGACTGGTTCGAGAAGAACAAAAGCAGATACACGAAGGCGCAGGATGAGCTAGTGACCTTCATGGAGGCCCTCCATCCTTTGATGTTGAAGTATGACACTAGCCTCGTGGATGTCATCCCTAAGAAGAGTGTATTCCGGATCTACAGGGATGTGAGGTTCTCTAAGGATAAAAGGCCTTATAAGACCAATATTGGGGCTTGGCTCGATTCAGGGAACAAGGACGAAACGAAAGCAGGCTACTATCTGCACTTGGAGCCTGGCCAGTCCATGATTGCAGGAGGTGCCTACATGCCTCCAGGGCCTTTTCTGAAGGCTATAAGGCAAGAGATACACTATAATCCAGCCCCCTTGAAGAAGATCCTCAAGAGCAAAAACTTCAAAAACTATTTCGGAGAGATCCAAGGGGAGCGTCTCAAAAACAGTCCACGTGACTACGAAGCCGACCATCCTGATATCGAATTGCTCAAATTGAAGAGCTTTACGGCAGTGCATATGGTCACGGATGAGATGGTCTGTTCCGAAGGTTTCTTGAATCACTGCAATGAGGCATTCAAATCCATGAACCCTTTGATAGGCTATTTGAATATGTCCTTAGATTGACGGGTACTACCTTTAGCACATCAAGCCTCAACGATTGACGTTCCAAACCCCACATAGTAAAGCCGTTACACTCTGGCTATACTTAGCTGTATTCAGTCTTTCAATGGGCTCCTGTGTGAGTTACCTGCCACCTTCCAGTCTTCATGTGGATGCAATGCCCACACGGCATGCCATAGTCAGGGATAGCATGGTACAAAGAGCTCATCTTATAGATATTCAGACCTATACCTATCGAGGGAATTACCATCACAAGCGCGATCCTGAGATCGAGGAGAATAGAGGGCAAGGCATTCAGCTAGGCTATAGCTGGGCCCAGGATAGGCACTCCTTTGCCTTCAATTCGGCATACACGTTTGGCAGGATGAGGGACAACGATGAGAATACCTACAGGCATTCCAATATTCTTTTGAGGACCTCCTATTCCTTGGACAAAAGGGAAGGCCCTTGGAGCTTCCAAATCCTCAAACTCCAAGCTTCGGGAAGTATGGGTTTCGGTGATTATCTGGACTACTTGAGGACTGGCGAAGACAGCAGGGACCGTTATAATCTGGCCATCAATGCGAATCAATGGTATTACTCTTTTGGCCTAGCCTCAGCCATGCATCACTACACAGAGAAAGGACATCGTCAGAGCATGCTCTTCGGTTTCTCCCGAGGAACCGACTTCGAGAAAGAGGGTTTTAGGAGCAACCTGCTTTTATTGAACCTCGAATTCGAGCATAGAATGGGTATTGGGTTGCAATGTGGAGGGATGCTAGATGCACGTATCTTCCCTAGGGCAGAGACACTTTATATTGGATTGAGCTATACTCTATCTAATAATTACTGACCTTGCAGGAGAAAAACCAACTGAACTATGAGCATCTGGAGAGTCATTCTATCTATCATCTTTCCACCATTGGCCGTTATTGACAAAGGATGCGGGAGCATTGTTATTGTATTCATGTTGACCATAATGGGCTGGATTCCTGGAGTTATCGCGGCTTGATCATCTTGAATAAGGACTGAAATGGCCAAGAGAGATCTAAGAACCTATTTGAAGGATCTGGATAAGGAACAATTGGAAGAGCAGATCTTGGACCTCTATGGCCGATTCAAACAGGTCAAGGAATTCTATGACTTCGCGTTCGACCCCAAGGAGCATAAGATGGTCGAGGAGGCCAAAATGAAGGTCAGCAATGAATATTTCCCCCTCAAGCGCAAACGTCCTCGAAAACGAAGAAGCATAGCCCAAGACCACATCCGACATTTCATCCAATTGGGGGTAGATCCAAATGTCACTGCCGATCTCATGCTATACAACATGGAGGTGGCACAGAGCTTCAGCAAACAGAACTATATCGGAAGCGAGGGCTTCTACAGAAGCATACTGAACTCCTTCGGACAAGCCATGAAGTTCATCCGTGAAAATGGATTGACAAAGGAATTCATGCCTCGATGCAAGGCCATTGCAGTGCAGGCCGAAGCCCAAGGATGGTTCAATAGTGATGTGTTCCACATGACCGTCCTGATCCCTGAAAGAGACTGATCATG
>JAQCAN010000122.1 GCA_027621335.1 Bacteroidota bacterium | reverse complement strand
AAGGGGAGAAGTATGGGTATGACTATGACATCCACCAGAATGATTTCCAAGCCTTTGCCCAGTACAGTGCGGAGTTGGAGAAGGTCGATTACTACGTGGGTGTCACCCTCGGAAGCACGTCATTTTGGAGGGATGGCAAATTCAGGAATGGGCTCTTCCCGGATAACTCCCAGGGCGAATCCGAACGTCAGAGCTTTACCACCGGTGGTGTCAAAGGAGGAGTCAATTACAAGATCACTGGTCGTCACTTCGTCAGTGCGAATGCAGCTTTGTTGAGCAGAGCGCCATTGACCAGGAATGCCTTCTTATCTCCCCGCACCAGAAATTCGGTGACGCCTGACCTTGACAGCGAGAAAGTGTCAAGTCTCGATGTGAATTACCTCATCCGTTATCCAAATCTCAAAGGAAGATTGACTTGGTATTCGGCCAGTGTGAAGGATCAGGTCACAGTGTTCACCTTCTTCGATGAAGAGAGCAATAGTTTGGTGAATCTGGCGACCATCAACGTGGATCATTTGTATACAGGAATAGAATTGGGATTAGAAGCCAACGTGACCAGCACTTTGACTGTAAATGGAGCTTTGGCCAAAGGACTGAACATCTTCACCGACCGCCCTACCGTGACGACCGTATTGGATAATTCCGATGAGGTATTCAGCTCACAGCAAGCCTATTTGAAAAATTATAGACTAGGACGTTCTCCGCAGACCGCGATGAACATTGGATTCACGTATAGAGATCCGCATTACTGGTTCACAGGTTTCAACTATAGTTACTTCGCTGACATGTGGATAGAACCACTCGGCAGCCGCAGGACCGAGAGTCAGGTGGCGCCATTGCTGGAGAGTGACCCACAATATGATGCTCTTGTGAATCAGACCGAATTGGACCCAGGAGGGGTGCTCAACTTCTTCGCAGGAAAGTCATGGAGGTTGCAGCGAAAATATTATCTCCTAGTGACTTGCAATGTCAGCAATGTGCTGAACAAAACGGATTTCATCACGGGCGGATTCGAGCAAGGGAGACCTACTTTTTCCAATGTTGACCTTTTTGACAATAGATATGGTTACATGTATGGCAGGAACTACTTTGCCATGGTGCGTTTGAGTTTCTAAAATGAATATGAAAGACAAAATGAATTCAAGATCAGCCTTTACCCTTGGCCTTTGTTTGACCGCTCTGGTCGTATTCACATCGTGCGAGAAGGAGTTCGATTCACCTCGTGGATTGAACCTCGCCATTGGTGATACCCTCACCATAGCGGACCTTGCTCAGATCTATCAGGATTCTGGGACCTATAAGTTCAAGAAGGATTTCACTTTTTGGGCTACGGTCACAGCGGACAAGATCGGAGGGAACTTCTACAAGAATGTCTTCTGCGAGGATAGCAGTGCTGCCGTCAATATGAGGACCATCGCTGATGGTGGTCTTTACGTGGGAGATTATTTCAGGGTGAATCTGAAGGGAAGCACAGTCTCCAGGTATGCTGGACTCTTGCAATTGGATTCTGTGGATGTGGACACTCAAGTGATCATACAGGCCACTGGTCAATACATCGAACCAAGAGTGGTGACCATCAACGAGCTCGAGAGCAATAGCAATCTTATCGGACGAATAGTGGCGATAGAGAATCTGGAGTTCGTAGATGGGGACATTGGGAACACTTTCGCGAATCCTGATGGGACTTCAGCTCAGAATAGGACGGTAAGGGATTGTGATGGGAACACCATTCTTGTCAGAACCAGCGACTTTGCGGCTTTCGCAGGAACTCCTGTTCCTTCAGGTAATGGAACCTTGGTAGCCATTGCCAGTGTATACAATTCGGATTACCAGATGCTCGTTCGACAGCCTAGAGAATTGAGTTTCGATTCCTTGAGATGTGACGGGTCTACTGGCGAGTATCTATTGGTGAAGAATTTCGAAGACCTCAGTATGACCTCTGGTGGATGGACACAGCAGGTTGTAGTCGGCAGTGACAGCTGGTTCGTGGATGATTTTGGAGGAAATAACTTCGCTAAGGCCACCAACTACAATGGCAGTGGTAATGATCCAAGCGAAGTTTGGCTCATCTCCCCAGCCCTGGACCTCACTGGAACCACAAATCCTACCCTCAGATTCATGACCATGATGAACTTCGCTGGCCCGCAATTGGAGACTTACGTCTCTACGGATTACGCTTCTTTGAATGATGTGGAATCGGCAACATGGAATCTGATGCAGGCCAACTACTCTCCTGGAGGATATGCCGAGACCCTGTCAGGCCCCATAGACATGACGAACTTCATCAGTTCGAGCACCACGGTTGCATTCAGATATACTGGAACTGGTTCTAATGGCAGCACCTGGGAAGTGGATGACATCTACGTATTCGATAATTGATAATGACCTTAAACTGAGATATAATGAAACACCTTTACATGACTTTGGCCTTATTGATGGCCATGACTACGGCCTCTGCCCAGATCGTCTTCGAGAGCAATTTCGAAACATGGAGTAGTGTGAATGAACCAGATGGATGGAGAGGTTCTAAGACTAGTTTTTCGCTTGACTCTTCCATTCAAGTCACTGATGGAGCAACCTTCGGACCTTACTTGGTCGAGTTGGTGAACGTTCAAGGACCTCACAGAAGATTCACCACTCAAGGAATCGCGCTTTCTGAAGGCCTTACCTATGAAGTTGAAGTCTGGGCGAAAGGGGATGCAGATGTCCGTGTCGGTCTTTACGATTTCGATCTTGACGGCAATGACTTCGGATTCAACTACAATTCCTATGAAACGGTCTCAAGTTCTTCGGTTATCAGCTTTGTTCAAACGGTTGTGCCTGATACTACCTTTGGGTCTTGTGAGGTCATTATCTCCGTGATCGGAGGCATAGTGCAGTTGGATCGTGTGGAGATCAGATTGGGTGAGGCTGCTGAGCCTGATCCAAAGACCATCCAAGAGATCCAGTTCACTACCAACGTCAGCGGGGCATCTCCCGAAGTGGGGAACTTGATCATCACCACAGGCGTTGTTACTGCAGTGGCTAATAATGGGTATTGGATCCAAGATGGAGAAGGTGCTTGGAATGGTATCCGAGTGAGAGATCAATCGAACACAGTGAATCTTGGTGATGAGGTCTCCGTAACAGGGACAGTAGAAGAGTACTTCTCATTCACGCGCATCACCGATGTGGTTGCTGTGAGCTCCAATGGTCCTGGTTCTATCCCTGCGCCAAGTGTTCTGGGAACTTTTGCAACTAATGACGAGGCTTTCGAAGGGGTTTTGGTCAGGAGCTCAGGGGCTTGCACTGCAACTGTCAACGGTTTCGGAGAGTGGTTCATCAGTGATGGATCAGGGGACATCATGGTGAACGATGAGATGTTCGCGTTCACACCTGGACTTGGAACGAACTATCAGGTCACCGGTCTCCTCAACTATGCATTCAGTGCATACAAGATCGAACCAAGGGATGCGGGTGATGTCAGTGTCGTTTCGGGTTTGAATGAGGTAACAAATCTGGACGTTTCCATTTATCCTAACCCAGTTGTGGACGAATTGATCATTGAGCAAAGCTTTACAGGAGCAGCCGTTTATCAGATCTACAACATCAAGGGACAATTGGTTCAAGAGAATAACTTGACCGATTCCATCGAGCGCATCAATGTGTCCGATCTATCCAATGGAACCTACACCTTGATCCTGATTACCGATGGTGCTTTGGGTCAATCTACTTTTGAAGTAGTGAGATAAAATCCCTTGACCAAAAGGAATTCGAAGGCCCTTCCTAGATTTTGGAAGGGCTTTTTCGTTATAATACTTGGCTTACGATGGCCTTTGTCACATCAGGTTTTCCCATCGTGTAATAATGAAGACAAGGTGCTCCGGAAGCTATCAACTCTTTGGCTTGTTGCACACCCCATTCGATGGCGACTTCCTTGACCGCATCATTGTCCTTGCATACCGCTACTGCATCGGCCAAGTCCTCAGGAATATCGATATGGAAGATCTTAGGTAGGATGGTGAGTTGGGACTTGGTGGTCAGTGGTTTCAGACCAGGAATGATGGGAACATCGATCCCGATCTCCCTGCATTGCCTCACAAAGTCGAAATACTTTGAATTATCAAAGAACATCTGGGTGACAATATACTCTGCGCCCAGATCGACTTTCTTTTTCAACCACTTGAGGTCGTTCTTGAAATTGGGAGCCTCGAAATGCTTTTCCGGATAACCGGCAACCCCGATGCAGAAGTCGCTCGAAGCATTGTTCCCGAGTTCCTCATTCAAGTACTTTCCCTCATTCATCCTTACAATCTGTTCGATGAGGTCGCTGGCATACGCATGACCATCTGGTTCTGGTTCGAAAATGGCTTCCGACTTGATTTGATCCCCTCGCAGTGCAAGTACATTGTCTATGCCTAGGAAATTGAGGTCTATGAGGGCGTTCTCCGTCTCTTCTCTGCTGAATCCTCCGCAAATGATGTGGGGAATTGCGTCTATGCCGTATTTGTTGATGATGGCAGCACATATCCCTACTGTCCCAGGACGCTTACGCGTGGTCTGCTTCTCTAACAAACCGGTCGGATGGCGCTTATACACATACTCTTCCCTATGGTAGGTCACATCCACAAAGGGAGGATTGAATTCCATCAGCGGATCTATGGCATCATAGATGGACTTGATGCCTTGACCCTTCAATGGAGGTAGGATTTCAAAGGAAATAAGGGTGGATTTGGCTTGTGCCAAGTGTTCGGTCACTTTCATTCTTCAACTGCTCTTCTTATTCTGAAGCTTGCGCTCAGGTTCATAATTCAAATTCGTTTGAAGCCATCGTTCCATGTCTTCTTTGGCCAAGCCCTTGCGTTCTGCATGGACGCCTACTTGATCTGTCCCAAGTTTCCCCACTTGGAAATATTTACTCTCCGCATTGGCGAAATACATTCCACTGACACTGGAGGCTGGATACATCGCATTGCTCTCAGTCAAAGTGATTCCCGTATGCTTCTCTACCTGTAATAAGTCAAAGAGGATGGGCTTCTCTGTATGATCAGGACAGGCAGGATAGCCATGGGCTGGTCGGATGCCTCGGTAAGTCTCACGGATGAGTTCTTCATTGCTGAGTTGTTCATCATGTGTGTAGCCCCATAATTCTGTTCTTACCCTCCAATGCAAGTGCTCTGCAAAGGCCTCCGCCAGACGGTCGGCCAAGGCCTTGATCATGATGCTTTTATAGTCGTCCTGGTCGGCTTCTGCCTCCTCAAGCAATGTTTCTATGCCTCCGCCTGTAGTCACTGCGAAGAAACCGGTATAGTCTTCCCTGACCCCTTTGGGGGCAATGAAATCAGCCAGGCTGAGATTAGCTTGATCAGCGGTCTTCTTGGTCTGTTGTCGCAAATGATGGAAGGAAGCCAAGACCGTTCCCCGAGTCTCATCTCTGTATATCTCCACAGTATCATCATCTACCGTGTTGGCCGGGAAAAGACCGATGACTCCGTTCGCCTTCAGTCGTCTTTCGCTGACCAAGTCATCCAAGGTGCGCTGTGCATCCTCATAGAGTTTGGTCGCTTCTATGCCTACGACATCATCGTTGAGGATGTCTGGATACTTGCCTGCCAACATCCATGTATGGAAGAAAGGAGTCCAATCGATATACTGCCTGAGAACGCTAAGGTCCATGTCTTTGAAGGCCTGAATGCCTAAAGACTTAGGTTTCTGGATATCCGTTCTGGACCAGTTGATTTTCAATTTGTTCTGACGTGCTGCTTCATAGCTCAGAAACTCCTTGGCCTGAGAACGGCTAGCGTGATTGGCGGCCAATGCCCTATAATCGGCTTTGAAGGCATCTTTGATTTTCTGGCCATCCTCGCTGAGCAGTGATGAGGCCACGGTGACGCTTTTAGAAGCATCCAGTACATGCACGACAGGACCAGAATAGCACGGGTCCACTTTGACAGCCGTATGTATCCGTGAAGTCGTTGCGCCTCCGATAAGGAGAGGAATGGTAAAGCCTAGCCGTTCCATCTCTTTGGCCACACCCACCATCTCATCCAAACTCGGAGTGATCAATCCGCTGAGGCCTATGATGTCGACATTCTCCTCCCTGGCCCTTTTAAGGATCTTCTCGGCAGGCACCATGACGCCCATGTCGATGATCTCATAATTATTACAGGCCATCACCACGCCCACGATGTTCTTTCCTATATCATGAACGTCTCCTTTGACCGTAGCCATTAGGATTTTCCCCGCATTCTGACTTTCTCCTCCTTTTTTTTCCGCTTCGATGAAGGGTAGAAGAACGGCTACCGCCTTCTTCATGACACGAGCTGACTTCACCACCTGAGGAAGAAACATCTTCCCACTCCCAAAAAGGTCACCCACCACGTTCATCCCATCCATCAAAGGACCTTCAATGACTTCCAAGGCTCTCGGATAGTTCTGACGGCATTCCTCTATATCGGATTCAATGAAGTCTACGACACCTTTAACCAGTGAGTGCTCCAAACGCTTGTTCACTGGCCATGAACGCCATTCATCGCTCTTCTTCTCTTTGACGCCACCTCGCTCAATGGTCTTGGCAAATTCCATCAGTGCTTCTGTGGCTTCTTCGTTTCGGTCCAAGAGGACATCCTCTACCTTCTCAAGGAGTTCTTTCGGAATCTCGTCATAGACCTCTAGCATGGCCGGGTTGACGATACCCATATCCATTCCATGCTGAATTCCGTGGTAAAGGAACGCTGAGTGCATCGCTTCCCTGACCAGATCATTCCCCCTAAAACTGAAACTCACATTGCTCACGCCTCCGCTGACATGCGCATTTGGTAATTCTTCGCGGATGTACTTGGTCGCTCCAAAGAAGTCCATGGCATTCTGGCGATGCTCTTCCATTCCAGTGGCCACAGGGAATATATTCGGGTCGAAGATGATATCTTGAGCTGGGAAACCCACTTCATTCACCAAGAGGTCATAACTTCTCTTGCAGATGTCTTTTCGCCTTTGCAAGGTGTCTGCTTGACCTTCCTCATCAAAGGCCATCACCACCACAGCCGCGCCATAGCTCATGATCTTGGAGGCCTGATCCTTGAACTTCTGTTCTCCATCTTTCAATGAGATGGAATTCACCACCCCTTTGCCTTGGATGCACTGGAGGCCGGCTTCTATGATCTCCCATTTCGAGGAATCGATCATGATTGGTATCCTGGAAATATCCGGCTCAGCCGCAATGAGCTGTAGGAACTTCACCATGGCGGCTTTCCCATC
>JAQCAN010000121.1 GCA_027621335.1 Bacteroidota bacterium | reverse complement strand
AGCTTCAGGCTGCCAGCTCCTCTACCGGCAGTGATTCCTTGGTCTGGACATTGAATGGGTTGGTCTTCTCTGAGGATTCTTCGGTGACATCGATCCTGGAGCCCGGACTCAATGAACTCTGCTTGCTTGCTTTGAATACCTGTGGAGCGGATTCCCTCTGCGCTACTTTGGATATCACACCATTGGGCTCAGGAATGAATGTTGACCGATCACCAGTGTCCATCTACCCTAATCCCGTACATGATGAATTGGTGATCGATTTTGGAACCGATAGGGCCATCCCCCTCCGTGTCATGGTCTCAGACCTGAGTGGACGTATGCTTCCTATGACCTTTGGAATGATGTCGCTCAATGAGCAAAAGGCTGTCCTGAACACCACTCAGCTAGATCCAGGTCTCTATCTGCTCGAAGTCCAACTGTCCTCGGGAGAACTCATCCGTGCTCCCTTTTTAAAGGAATGATTTGTTACACATTTACAAGGAGGGTATTCTTCTAAGGAGGAGGTTATTCTTTGGGCCTCTGGTCGCTTCCAAATCAAGGTCTTCTGTTTTATCACTAGTTTGCTCTGAGGAATGGAGGATGGCCGATGGCCGACTTTCAAGATGAATGCAATCTGTCACATTCATAAGTATATTTACTTCAATGGATCAGAATAACACGATCGAATGACATTCAAGTTCTCCTTCACTCCGTTCATAGGGGTCTGCCTTCTTCTAGGAATGACGTCAAAGGCGCAGTTCATCGATCGTGCTTTGGAATATGGCATCGACCATCGCTTTATTGGCATGGGATTCGGTTCAGGGCTCAGCTTAGTGGATATCAATGGGGATGGGAAGGACGACCTGACGCTAGGGACGGGTCTGGGCAATTCCTTGGCTGTTTATCTTCAGTCGGATACGGGATTCACTTTGGTCAATGAAGCCAGCCTCTTGGAAGTCACTCAAGCGGTGAGGGGCTTGAACTGGGTGGACTACGACAACGATGGGGATAAGGACCTCTTCATCACCTATTGGAACGTCTTCACCGGTGGGGGCCTCAGTCTTTATAATCAGGATGAGTCCGGTCATTTCATTGAGGTTACATGGTCCGCAGGATTGATTCCTGCCAATGCGCCATTCTATGGCAGCACTTGGGCCGATTATGACAATGATGGATTCTTGGATCTCTACATCTGCAACTATTCCACTGGCACCTTTGGACGAAACCCATTGTATCATAACAATGGGAATGGCACGTTCACTGAGATGTCTGTCGCGATGGGTGTGGATGATACACAGGGTTATTCATTCAACAGTATCTTCTTTGATGCGGACATGGATGGAGACCTGGACCTCTTCACCTCCAATGATAGAGGTGCGGAGAATAGGCTATACCAGAACCTGAACAACATGGATCTCCAAGATGTCTCAGCCTTAACAGGGATGAATGCCGTCCTTAATGCCATGGGCGCTGAACTCGGAGATTTTGACAACGACCAGGACTTCGATATTTATGTGACCAATACCACCGGAACTTTCCAAGGGCATGTCGGAAATGCCCTCTTCAGGAATGATGGGCCTGGTTTCCAATGGCTGCCTGGCAATCCAGCAGAGCATAATGTAGGCACCTTCTGGGGATGCAATTTCATCGATTATGATTATGATCGCGACCTGGACCTTTTCACTGTGAATAGCAATCGTCTCGCTGGGGCATACAGCCGGTATTTCTACATCAATGATGGAAACGGATCATTCAGTGACTATCCAGGAAATGAATTCCAGATCGGCAATGGAAATCACTTTGCCACGGCTCAAGGTGACCTGAATTCGGATGGTTATTTGGACCTTGTGGTGGCTGATGGTCAATTGGGGACCTCACAGATCTGGATCGGACCAGCCACCAATAACCATTGGGTCAAAGTGCACTTGGAGGGGACGGTATCCAATCGGGATGGCATAGGGGCTTTGATCGAAGTTTGGGCGAACGGTGAGAAACGTATCGACCAGACCACCTGCACCAGCAGTCACCTTTCACAGGATTCGAATTCATACCCTTTCGGACTAGGAAACTATCCTCAAGCAGATACCATTATCATCCGTTGGCCCAGTGGTATAGTGAATAAGGTGTATGGTGTCCCTTGTGAACATCGCATCCATGTCGTGGAGAATCACGACCAGGAAACAATCGATTGCTTGCCTGAGGTTGAGTTGAATCTCGAGCTATCAGCCGGGCTTCTTCACCAATTCTCTTTTTACGCTCAAGAGGACTTCATCGCTGTCCACTGGTCCATCAACGGTGAGGTCGTGGGAACTGACGACACCTTATATTATGAATTCCCAGAGTTGGGTGAATTCGAAGTGTGTCTTTCAGTCTCTAATTCATGCACCAGTGAGACCTGGTGCGAGACCATTGAAGTCACCTGCTCTACTCCTGAACCTGAGGTGGAGTGGAGTCAGGATCTTCTCACGCTCACCATGGACCTGACCAATGCCTTTGACAGTGTCATCTGGTCCCTTGGGGATGGAAGTCAGGTGATCGGTCCTTCCTTCATCCACACGTATGACTCAATAGGCGTCTATACCCTCTGCGTCCAAGTCTTCGACCAATGCGGAATGGACTCTCTCTGCTTCGATATTGAGATAACCTGTCCCTTACCAAGTGCTGGATTCAGCTTTGCAATTGAAGACTTGGAGCTCACGGCCATGAGCACGTCCTTGAACTCGGACTCACTGATATGGACCTGGAACGGAGGCCCTATATCTGAAGAGTCCACGGTTTCATTGACCGCTGATATCGGTCAGAATGAGCTGTGTCTCTTCGCTTTCAATCCCTGCGGATCTGATTCAATTTGCAGCCTCTTCGACATCAGCCCTGTTGGCCTGCCTGTGACGATTGAGCAGTCGGCTGTATCGCTTTTCCCTAATCCTGCTCACGATCGATTGCTCATCCAATGGAAGTCTCATGATGTGGCCCCTATGAGTGTACGAGCCTCGGATATAAGGGGAAGACAGATTCCTTTGGTCATCCCGAGTCACCCCATCGATTCACAGACCCTGAGCTTGGACGTCTCTCATTTGGACTCGGGACTCTATTGGCTGGAATTGCAGTGGCCCTCAGGAGAGGTGCTGAGGTTGGCCTTCAGCAAAGAATAAGATGCCATTCTCTCATCGACTGTTATCTTGGCTCATCGAATGAAACGTTGGGCCAAAGCGATATTGAACGACCCCATCCGCCATTGGCCGTCTTGGGCTCTGCTCGTCCTGCTCATCCGGCTGCCACTTCTCGTCTATTTCATGGACCAAGGCCGGACCTATTTCCCTGAGCGGATGGTAAGTGACATCGTCCTCAAGGAAGTGGATTATGGATATTTCCTCCAGCCTGTGGATCATTACTTCGAAGAGGGAACTTATTCCTTTGGTGGCAACGGACCCTATGCAGGCCGCATGCCAGGATATGCCATTCCCTATTTCCTCCTTCGATTGGTCCTTGCGAAAGACTCGGCACTAGTAGCACTCATCCTCATCCAAATCGTCCTATCGGCTATCAGCGTGTGTTACCTAGCTCTCTTAGCTTACCGGCTCTCTCGTTCGAAAGGTGTCTTCTTAGCCACACTGCTCTTCTATGGCACGAGCCTCTATTACCTGCGCTATGATTTCAGCAGCATCACTGAAGCCCCGAGCGTGGCCCTTTTCATATTGAGTCTATATCAGCTCTTTTCCTGGTGGGAGGATGATCGTAAACGCAGGTTGATCTGGGGAGGTTTCTTCTTGACTTGGACCATTTTCCTACGCCCCTTCCTTGGTTACCTTTTACTCCCGATTGGGTTGATGCTCCTGATCAAAGGTCTCCATTCCTCTCGTCAACTCTTTCTCAAACTCCGTCCCGCTCTTCTCTTCTGCCTCCCCTTCATTCTGATCGAGGGACTTTGGATTGCAAGGAACTATTCAGCCTTTGGGCGCTTCATTCCCTTGGAGACTCCCATGTATGAATCCTATGGGAAATCCTATTCCAAAGCTTGGCTTTCCACACGTGAGTTCGCAGCTTCCTTGGATATCGAGACCGCATATTTTGAACCGGGTCTTGCCCAATGGTTCAGAGCAAGTACAGAGACTCAGGCCGCTCAATTCGAGATGCCTATGGAATGGTTCGAAGGGGTGAGTTTCAACAGGGATTCACTTGAAGCTTTGAGAAGCACCTATTTGACATACCAGGCAGAAAAAGACGCTGGCACGTGCGCCCAACTCGAAACACTAATCGTCATGAAGGCGGAGCGATATAAGGAAGAAGTGAAAAATGCAAGGCCATGGACCTATCATGTCAGCAATCGTTTGGAAAATATCGGAAGAAGGGTGTTCACTTCAGGAAGCAGTTATGTCCTCCTGCCTGCATTCGACCGATTGAACCACTTCCAGAAGTTTCTGAAGCTCTATGCCTCAGCTTGCTATTATCTGGTCCTGTTCTTCGGCTTCATCGGACTCATCCTCATGTATGTCAGAAGCTTCTATGGGGAGCAGAAGGCCTTTGCCCTGCTGGCACTGATCCATTGCATCGCTTTACCCCTTATCCTACCATTCACACCAGCCACTTTAGAGAACCGCTACCTCTTCACCCTCTATCCTCTGCTGACCATCGGAATGATGATGTTCTTCCACTTCATCCTCAGCCGTTTGAGGTCAAGGCTTCTATTTGAATGAAAACTAAAGCCTTTTCCTACCTTCATCGGCTATGCTAGTCAAGACATTCGGTAGCGCGCTATTAGGCATCCACGCCACCATCGTTACGGTGGAGGTGAATGTGAGCAATGGGGTGAATTTCTTCCTCGTTGGTCTTCCTGATTCCGCGGTGAAAGAGAGCCATCAGCGCATAGCAGCCGCGCTCAAGAACATCGGGTATAAGATTCCCACCAAGGAGATCACCATCAACATGGCTCCAGCGGATATCCGCAAGGAAGGCTCCTCTTATGACCTCACCATTGCCATCGGCATACTGGCCGCCAGCGAACAGATCAGCGCGGAGAAGGTTAGCGACTACATCCTCATGGGCGAGCTATCGCTGGATGGTGAACTGCGACCCATCAAAGGCGTGCTTCCCATCGCCATTGAAGCGAAGAAGCAAGGCTTCAAAGGAATGATCATCCCTGCTGAGAATGCCACCGAAGCGGCCATCGTGGATGGATTGGAGGTCTATGGTGTAAAAGACTTGGAAGAGGTCATCCGCTTCTTCGATGGGCAGGGAGAGCTTGAGCGCTTCACCTTTGATATTGCCGCCCGATTCGCAGAAGGGGTGAATGACTATCCTGTCGATTTCAGTGATGTCAAAGGCCAGGAGAACATCAAACGTGCCTTTGAGATAGCGGCCGCTGGCGGACATAACGTCATCCTGATCGGCCCACCGGGAGCAGGTAAGACCATGCTCGCCAAACGCCTACCTACCATCCTTCCTCCGTTGAACATCGAGGAAGCTCTGGAGACCACCAAGATCCACTCCATCGTAGGACGCACCAGCAAGGAAGAAGGGCTTATCGTGCAGCGGCCTTTCCGCTCACCTCACCATACCATCTCAGATGTGGCCCTTGTAGGAGGAGGTGGATTCCCACAGCCGGGTGAGATCTCCCTAGCCCATAATGGCGTGCTCTTCTTGGATGAACTCCCCGAATTCAAGCGCACCGTTCTCGAAGTCATGCGCCAACCCTTGGAGGATCGCGTAGTGAACATTTCCCGCGCCAAATTCTCGGTGGATTATCCCGCCAGTTTCATGTTGGTGGCCTCCATGAACCCCTGCCCTTGCGGATATTATAACCACCCAGATAAGGAATGTGTCTGCCCACCCGGCTTAGTCCAGAAGTACCTGAACAAGATCTCAGGGCCGCTCTTGGACCGCATCGATCTGCATATCGAGGTCACTCCAGTGAGCTTTGATGAGCTTTCAGACAAGCGGCTGACGGAGAGCAGTGTGAGCATCCGTGAACGGGTGAGCATAGCCCGCTTGAAGCAAGAGGAACGTTTCAGGGACAGCAAGGACATGCACGCCAATGCACACATGGGCAAGCAGGAACTGAACGCCCATTGCCATATCGATAAAGCTGGTACGGAGATGCTGAAAGTGGCCATGGACCGCTTGGGCCTCAGCGCCCGTGCCTATGACCGCATCCTGAAAGTCTCACGCACCATTGCTGACTTGGACAAATCAGAGAATATCCAGACCCAGCACCTGGCCGAGGCCATCCAATACCGCAGCTTGGACAGAGAAGGTTGGGCAGGGTGATTCTCCTGTATCTCGTTATACTCTTTCACCCTTTAGTATGAGGGCTCATCCTTACCAGTTCTGGAATTTTGCTTGTATAAGCAAGATTACGGGATGATGAGCTATCACAAAAAGGGGCTATGGAGCCTAATGAGTCTGATCTTGGTGTCCGGGCTATATGCACAGAACATCGGCATCAATGAGGATGGGTCTACACCAGATGCCTCCGCGATTCTAGATATCAAAGCCAGCAACAAGGGTGTATTGATGCCCAGATTGACCAGCTCACAGCGCGGCTTGATACCTAGCCCTGCCGAAGGTCTCATGGTCTATGACACGGATACCGAGAGCTTCTGGTTCCACAATGGGTCTCAATGGGAAGAAGGCAATGGAAAGGATGGAGAATGGACCGTCAATGGAGCAGATGTCTACAGAGCTGCAGGAAACGTAGGTGTTGGCACCAATAGCCCCAACAACAAACTCCATCTGAAAGAGGATAGCCCGGGCCCCTTGGCCATACAGTTCAATGGACAGTATGAACCTCCTGTAAATGGTAGTAGGACAAGCTCCAATAACATTGGGACTTCGGTCAATTCTTCCGTAGCCGCAAGTTGGACCGGGGTCAGCAATGCAGCAGCCGCTACAGGTGGTAATTTCTGGACTGGTGGTCTGGTAGGAGATAATGAACGCAGTGATTTTCTGAATATCCGATTCAGTTCATTGAGTGCCAGCCTCCCTTTGAATGCGACCATAACAGGTTATCTATTGACACTTAGAAAAAGAGCAAGTGATTTTAATGATATATACGATTACAGTATACGTCTTATGAATGGCACTGTTCCTTTAGGACTCAATAGAGCCAATCCCTCTGCGCCTTGGATAACTAGTTTTTCCACTATCTTCTATGGGTCTAGCACTGACACTTGGGGTACGAATATTCCTATCACCCAGATCAATGCAGGTCAATTGGGAGTGCAGATAGAGTACGTTGGGGAAATCGCCACGTTCTCAGGAGACGAGCAA
>JAQCAN010000120.1 GCA_027621335.1 Bacteroidota bacterium | reverse complement strand
AATGACTTGATCGAAGTACTTCTCAGGATGTGCATAGACTTCGGCATCTCCAGTAAGGTGTTCCTTGATCTTATCCGCTTCAGCAGCGATGTCTGCACGACCTGTTGCTCTCAAATAACGGCTCATGGAGTCGTCATAGCCGAAAGTGGAGGTCGTGGCACCGATCTCAGCTCCCATGTTACAGATGGTTCCTTTTCCTGTGCAGGACATGGATTCAGCACCTGGTCCAAAGTACTCTACAATAGCTCCTGTTCCTCCTTTTACAGTCAAGATGCCAGCTACTTTCAGGATGACATCCTTGGAGCTGGTCCAACCATCCAATCGTCCAGTGAGTTTCACTCCGATCAGCTTCGGGAACTTGAGCTCCCAAGGCATACCCGCCATCACGTCCACCGCATCAGCTCCACCGACTCCGATGGCCACCATTCCCAATCCTCCGGCATTTACCGTATGGGAATCCGTTCCGATCATCATTCCTCCAGGGAAGGCATAGTTCTCCAGTACGACCTGGTGGATGATACCAGCCCCTGGCTTCCAGAATCCAATACCGTACTTGTTGGAGACAGACTCTAGGAATTGGAAGACCTCATTGTTCTTATTCAATGCGTCTTGCATGTCCTTATCGGCATTGACACGCGCCTGGATGAGGTGGTCACAGTGGACGGTACTTGGTACTGCCACTTTGCTTCGCCCTGAGCTCATGAATTGCAGTAAGGCCATTTGAGCCGTGGCATCTTGCATGGCCACGCGGTCCGGTGCGAAGTCTACATAGCTCTTTCCACGCTCGAAAGCCTCAGTGGCCTTCCCATCCCATAGGTGAGTATAGAGAATCTTCTCGGCAAGAGTCAGTGGCTTGTCCAAAGTGGCTCTGGCGGCATTGACGCGCTCAGGGAAACCCTTGTAAACTGCCTTGATCATGTCCAAATCGAAAATCATAGTGTCGTGGGTTTATGGGATTATATTCTAGCCGAAGTCGGGCGCGAATTTACTATTTCTAAAGGGTTTATATTACTACGAAAAGAGGGAAATCCAAGCTTTAGAAAACTATATTATCCAATCGAACCATATGAAGTGAAGTACAGAACTCGACATATGTTTAGCTGAAAGCCCTAAAAGATGGGCTTGAAATTTTGTTCAAAGCCCTTTTCAATTCATAAGCCTGGTCGCTGTTTCGTAGGCTATAAAGATCAAGGCTTCAAAAACAGAGCAAGAATGAGCCAGCTTCGATGTCTTTCCTCTTCGACAAGGTAGCCATCAAAGCGGTGGTCGAGTCCAATCTCCACTTTGGTCTTTACGGAAAGCGTACGTCCAAGACGTAGTAAAAAACGTGTTTCTCCGTCCAATATATCTGATTGCCCAATGATCAATTGCTCCATGGCCGGCACGAGATAGAATTCTCCAGTGTTCTGACTCATTCCTTCTAGTGGAATATCAAAGGAAATTCGGTATCGCATGCGAATGATAGGACTAGCTCCCTTCCTCAAGGTCTGGTCACTTCTAAGTCGATGTGCTATCCTATATCCTTCCTTTGGTTGAACCCATGCGTATTGTTGAAGCGTTCTGTGCACATCCTTGCCATTGACAAAACGGTGCATATAGCCAATGGCCAGGGACTCCCCGGAACTCATCCTATAGCTTAATATAGGGGTGATATCGGTACGGATGTAGAGATAGTCTGAGGACAGACCATCCTCAACGGCTTGATGTGTTCGTTGCATGGACTCCAACTGCAGAGCTACAGACCATTGTTCATTTATAGAGCGACTCATGGTCACCTGCGGGAGTAGTCCCAGACTCTGTTCGGTCTGAGCACTAAGGCTTATCTGGGCCAGTATCAACAAAAGAAAACCTCTTGTTCTCAATTCAGGTTCAGGTTTTCAACATCCTTTAAAAGCACTTCCTTCAGGTCCAGCAACTCTCCTTCAGGAGTGAAAAGACCTTCCCAATAAGCAAATCTTTCATTCATCTCTCCCTTGAATTCAACCTCATAGGCCATGGCCTTTGGAATCAGACCATTGCTACCATCTCTTCTCGTGAGGTCAATGACTCTGCCTGTCCATTGGGCCTGAATACGTTGAAGCTTGAAACCTTGAATACTTGAAAATGAACGATTCAATGCCGTTTTCTCTGAAGCTTGCATATGCTTCCAACTCAACTCTACTTCTATATCGGCAAGGTGCCCCAAGGAATCAAACTCGACACTGTATCTGCTCCCTTCATGCTTGAACTTGGCTTCATAGGTCTGTCCTATATGACTTATATCTTTATACCATCTTATTCTTGTCGTGGAAGGAATGAGGAGGCACAGAGAATCTTTGGCTATTTCAGGTACCTCCAGATGAGACACTCGTTCCTCTAATTCGAACTTGGCCTCCTCTTGTGCAGACATTGAACAGGGACTCAAGGTCAACAGAAACAGAATAAGTATTAGCGATGCTAAGCACATATGGCCCGATGATTTCAACCTTGCTTGTCTCATGAACCAAAGGTCTTGTTTTCCATCCCAATTAGAAACAGCACTATCCAATGGAAATCAACCTTTAGGCACATGCTTCTTGCCCAGTTGATTCATCAAGGAAGCACTAAGGTCCTAATGCCTTTCTTAGTGCCTGAACCGTTTTAAATTTTTGAACGGAGTCCATTCTTAACCTAAGTGTATGCGACCAAACAGAAACTCTTTTCTCTCGTGTCTTTTCTTCGTGTGTTCCATTTTTTCCGTGTCTGCGGCCTTAGGTCAGATCACAGTAGATATCTCAGGTCGCGTTACTGATGACATAGGAGGGCCTCTCCCAGGAGCAACGGTCTATTTTGAAGGGACGACCATAGGGGCATCCACGGACATGAATGGCTACTATACCATAGCCAATGTAGAGCCTGGCACCTACAACCTGGTCGCAGGATTTATTGGCTTTGAGTCTCAGACCCGCTTCAACATAATCATCAAATCGGCCGGGAATCAGCGTTACGATTTCAAGCTGGAAAGCAGCCTGACCAATCTTCAGGAAGTCGTGGTCACACCGGATAAGAACGTAGTGAGCCGTCCTAAAGAAACTCCTCTATCCACTCAAACGTTGACCGCTGTGGAACTGGCCACATATCCTGGAGGCAATAATGATGTCGTGCGAGTGGCACAGTCTCTTCCAGGCATCTCCCCTTCGGCTGGTGGATTCAGGAATGACCTCATCATCAGAGGAGGCGCACCGAATGAGACCGTCTACTATTTGGATGACATTGAGATTCCGAACATCAACCACTTCAGCACTCAAGGAAGTTCAGGAGGACCTGTAGGTATGCTGAATGTCTCTTTTATAGATGATGTCACCTTGAGCACCTCAGCTTTCAAAGCCCAATATGACAATCCCCTTTCCGGAGTCCTTCAGTTTACCCAACTCACCGGTGATCCCAAGGAATTGAACACCAACATCCGAGTGAGCGCCAGTGAAACGGCATTGACCTTCAATGGTCCAATATTCAAAGGATCAAAAGAGCAGAGCAAAACCACATTCATCGCATCGGCAAGGAGGAGTTACCTCCAATTCCTGTTTCAATTGATCGGGCTTCCGATTCGCCCAGACTATTGGGATTATCAGTTCAAAGTGACCCACCGTCTGGATGACTACAATACCCTTAACCTCATCGGATTGGGATCCATCGATGATTTCAGTCTGGAAGCTCCAGATGGTTTGGATGAAAGCGCCAGGGCGACCTTCGAGCAGACACCGTACATCGAACAGAGGAGCAACACCATAGGTGTATCTTGGAAGAGCCGCTTCAAGAACAGGAAGGGCTATATGGTGAGCGCTTTGAGCAATAATTTCTTGACCAATGATTTCACCCGATACACTGATAATGCGAATCGGGAAGGCATCTATTTCCGCAATGATGCTCGTGAGACGGAGACCAAATTGCGACACATGCAGGTCTATTTCATGGACGATTGGAAACTGAGTGGAGGATTCAATGTGCAAGTCAGCGACTATGAGAATAACACGCTTAGCACGCTTGGCAATTTCAGCTATGCAACTCAGATAGACTTCCTCAAATACGGTCTCTTTGCCAATGCGAACAGGAACTACTTCAAGAACCGACTGAATGTCAATCTCGGATTCCGTCTTGATGGGGATGACTTCAGCACAGGAAGTGATTTCTTTTCCAGCTTCTCGCCCAGGGCTTCGCTCTCTTATGGGCTGAATGATCAATGGAAACTCAATGCTACCGCAGGACGCTATTTCAAGATTGCTCCCTATACCGTCCTAGGATATCAAGAGAATGATACGTTTGTCAATCAGAATTCAAAGTACCTGAGAAGCGACCATTTGGTGCTTGGAATAGAACGCCTCTTCGGGCCCTCTTCCAGCGCCAGCATCGAAGGCTTCTATAAGTTCTATGAAGACTATCCAGTATCGGTTCTGGATAGTGTTTCTTTGGCTAACAAGGGAGCAGGTTTCGAGGTGCTCGGAAATGAGGACGTCCAGAGTGTAGGCCGAGGAAGGAGTTATGGATTGGAATTCCTCTTTCAACAGAAGTTGAGCAAAAACTTTTACGGCATCCTGTCCTACACCTACTTCGTGAGCGAGTTCACCGGATTTGACCGAGATGTCTATCGCCCATCCCTCTGGGATAGCCGACACCTCATTTCCTTCACGGGAGGTTACAAGTTGAAGAGGAATTGGGAGGTGAGTTCCAGGTTGAGGTTCGCAGGGAGAACACCTTTTGTCCCTACTGATCTAGAGGCCACAGAACTCAGCTACCCGAACATTGTACTGGACTTCGATCGATTAGGAGATGAGACCTTGGATACTTTTTCGCAACTGGATTTCAGAGTCGATAAGAAGTGGAATCTGGAGAAACTCTCCATCGATCTTTTCTTGGAGATACAGAACATGCTTGGTAGAGCCAATCCTCAGGCACCTGAATATGTGACTTTGCTGGATGAGACCGGTGTGGAGGCCACACCAAGGACCTTGGTTCAGTTGCCTGGACAGGAAGGAGCGCCTATCCCAAGTATTGGAATCGTGCTGGACTTTTAATTTCGAACCCTTTGGAAAGACTGGAATAGATGGACGATTTGTCCAACAGCAAACAATTTCACTGCCGCCAATACTTGTTGCACTTCTCATTATAGGGCGATATTCTTCACATTTGCCTTAATCAAAGAGGGCCATGATCTTAATGAACTATTGTTCTTTGCACGCTTCAGATTACATTCCTTTAGGAGCATGAAATCGATGACCCCCCTAAAACTGTGGAATAGCAATACAATTAGATGGCTTTCAAGCACTTTATTATCTCCCGTTTCAACCTTCGTCCAATTGGCAGACCGCTTGCCTCAGACGACTGGATGAGTCGCAGATGGGATCTGTTCATGAATTCCTGTTGGACTTCCGTGAGGCATCAGACCAATCAGAACTTCACTTGGTTGATGTTCTTCGATATCAAAACAACGGATGAGGATCGGATGAGGATCAACGAACTTCGGAAGTCCTCCCCTACATTCGAACCCATCTTCATCGATGGTGCCGCTTCATTCAATCAAGAGGTTATCAAAGCTGTCAAGGGAAGGACAGGAGATGAATACAGCCACATCATCACAACTCGCTTGGATAATGACGATGCCATCCATGAGTCTTTTGTTCAGACCATCCAATCCGAGTTCAAAGGGCAAGATGAGGCCTTGATCGACATCGTCTCTGGGTACAGTCTTTGGACACAGCATCGTACACTCTTGGCCAGAATCGAAAAACCACTGAATCCGTTCTTGTCCTTGGTGGAAAGGAATGGGCTAGAGCTGACCACGGTTTCCACGAGAAACCATGACCATTGGTCCACGTTTCAGAATCGAACTTTAATCAAGGGCCGACCCTTATGGGTTCAGATCATCCATGGTGAGAATCAAGCCAGTCAATTCGGGCACAAGGGCTGGCTGGTCGAACGAGGCTATCTCAGTAAGGATATGAGTCTTCTCCAACCGTTCCATCTCGACATGAAGCTTAAGGTTCCTCCATCCCTATTGTTCCATTCGGTCTATAATCTCAACCTAAGGCTTCGCCACTTGGTGAGTTCCGTAAAGTCCCGCATGAAACATCTTCTAAAAGGCCAATGAAAAAAGGCCACCCTTTCGGATGGCCTATGATCTGAACTTAAACTGAAACCTCCTATAAATCTACCTGGCAAGCGTTAATTCAATTCTTGATCCTCCTCATACAGAGGCCTACCTCACGTCAGTTTAACTCAGCACGCTTGGCGGAACACCTTCACGACCAACCTCTAAGCCCAGCTTGATTATGGTCTCGAGTAAGGCTACGGGTGAATATACGGACGTAAATATTGAATGGTTACGTTTTTATACGTAGGTGTTGAACCTATACGATGAGGTGCTCCTCAAGGTCCATACCCTTGCTCCCCTCCAAGTCCTCAGCGCTCTTGAAATACAACACGGACTGAAGAACGATAAACAATCCCAGCATCATATATTGAGCAATGAAATTCACAGCTAGATTGATTAGAATACCGACTACTGGAATCAGAACAAAGAGTGCAGCTATCATATAGACGACCATGAAGGCGATGAATAATCCAATCGCTGCCAGAATACCGAGCCCCAGATACTTGAAAGCTTTAGCGAAGCCCACCTTGCTAAAACTATAGTACATCGCCTCGGCCACGGACATGCGGCCATGTACAATGGCAGCTTGACTCAGTATCAACCTCATCATTAAGACGGCTGCTAGAATCAAAATCAGGAACGAGGCAAATCCAGAGGCCATAGCCGAAAAGGCCACCGCCCCCATCATCACCAGATAGATGACCATCATGACAATCTGGTAAAGGAAGACCCACAGCACCGAGGGGCTAAAGGACGTCTGAATAACTTGAGCTATGGGCCAACGGTTCCCCTTGACCCTAGCCTCCAATGCCAACATGACAAAAACAGTGAACCAAGCCAATATGACCATGCTGAGTAGCACGACCAAGGAGAAAAGCACGACCTCCTTTACTCCGAAGGAGGCAAGGAACGAGCCCATGACGTCCTGCATTATACCCATGACCTCCTCTGGATCGGTGCTATTCTGCATAGAGGCCAAGGCCCCAAGGTCCAAATTGGTCAGAAGGCCGAGCAATGGCAAAAGGGATAGTAAGGACATCAAGGTGTAAAGTCCACCCCCTACCATCAACTCCTTGAAGATCTTTCCTGTACTGCTGAAGATGCTGTTGAAGGTCTGGGATCGGAATTCTTGCTGATAGCTGTTCATATTATAAAGTGATTTATGAAAG
>JAQCAN010000119.1 GCA_027621335.1 Bacteroidota bacterium | reverse complement strand
ATCAATTTCTATAGTATTGATGGCACTAACAATTATTACCTCGATGACGTAGTTGTAGATGGCGACCCAGCAGTTGGATTGACTGAGTTTGTTGAAGGTAACTTCCGCATCTATCCTAATCCGACTGGTGGTCTATTCACAGTCGAAGGTCAGGAGAACATCGAAGCGGTGGTCGTGAGGAATGTGCTTGGAGCTACTGTAGCCCAGTTGCAATCCAACTTCAGCAACCGTGTAGAACTGGATCTTACAGGTCTCAACAATGGTCTCTACTTCGTGGAGATCACTGTGAATGATGTGGTAAGCGTTCAACGTCTGATCAAGCAATAAGCTTAGGTTATAGGATAAAATGCCAAAAAGGGCGGTGGGATTTCCCACCGCCCTTTTTATTACTCCCTTTTTTGGATGTGATTTCTTCCAGTCGAAGCTTCACGACTAAGGAGCACCATCATCTACACGTTTTCTAATACATCAAGATCGGAATCACTTTCCTTTCTTCAACCGCTTCTCAGCTTTCTTCTCCTTGGGAGTCTTGGTAGGTTCCTTTTTGACGCTCTTCTTTGCGTTCTGACCTTTAGCCATGATCTATTAGGTATTACGAATGTTTATTCCTGTTCACCATCCGCATTCGACTTGAGCGAAATTGCAGATATCCCTGTAAAAGTCTGGAATAATGACCAGCTTGCAATATTCCAAAGGTGAATTCAGTGGTACATTTCAAAATGATTCGAGCTTAACTCTTGAAGGCAGATTTGAAGTGCTTCCAAGCCTCTGCGATTTCAGAAGAGAACCCATCCCACTTCTCAGAAGCAATGAGTGCTCCCTTATCAAGATGCTCATCCAATTGCTTCAGTTTCCCACTGAGTTCCTTCTTTTTCTCTTCCCATAGGTCTTTGCTCTCTTCTTTCCCCAAGTGGAGTTGAAGTTTCAATAGATCGAACCTCATGTGGAAGTCTTCCAAAGTATGATCAGCCTCTTGAGACAATTCAGCAGCCCTATCCGTTGAAACTGAATAGAGGTGCTTCAGACGATTTTGAACGGTGTGGATGGTGGAATTCAGATTCTTCTGCTGTTCCTTCAACATCTCCTCGGTTTCTGCCTTTCCCAGAGCAGCTTGAACACGAAGTTCCTCGAATGCCGTTTTCAGATCTTTGGCCTTCTCTTCGCTGATTCCCTTGGCTTTGGATAAATCATCTTCTAAGGAATGGAGCCAACGGCCAACTGCCTTTTTCTGGGTCTCGAATTCTTCCTTGGCTTCAAGTCCTCCCAGATGGAGTTGAACGTTCATATGCTCGACTTGCGACCTCCATGCGTCTAATTTCCTTGCTGCCTTTTCCTTTAATAGGTCCTGTTGTTCCATGATATGATTGTGTCTTATTGGGAATATAGCCATTTTTTCATCAAACTGATGAAGGTCTAATTGGCGAAAGGTAACTTTGAACCCTCATGAATTTCAGGAACGGACCAACACCCTTCATGCCACATTTGTACTCTCTTATTGTTTTGCTTGGTATGTTGAGTTTCTCTCAGTGGTCGCATGCCCAGGCCTGCAGCCTCGTGGTCGGAGGTCAAGTGCTGGATGCGAGCACCAACGCACCTATTCCATTTGCCAACATCTATCTGAAGGAGACTAAAGGAGGAACAGTCAGTGATTCCATAGGGCGGTTCTCTATTTCTGATCTATGCCCTGGTTATGTGCATATGTCGGTGAGCCATATCGGATGTGATACAGAAGAGGTCTTTCTCAAGCTGGAACACGATACGGTCTTGAGCATCGTGTTGGACCATAACCATCAGATGCTTCATGAGGTTATCGTATCAGGTACTTTTGTCAAGACCAGCACTCAGGAGATGGAGTCCCTTTCCGAGCAACAGATCGCTTCGAACTCCAGCAAGCAGCTGGCTGGTATCCTCGAAGATATGACCGGGGTGAGCATGTTGAAGAATGGGGGCATATCCAAACCGGTGGTGCATGGTCTGTACGGAAATCGCCTCCTTATCCTTAATAATGGGATTCCCCAGAGCGGGCAACAATGGGGTGTGGACCATGCGCCTGAGATCGATCCTTTGGTAGCCAATGCAATTCGAGTCATCAAGGGGGTGAATGCCATTGAATACATGGGAAGCTCATTAGGCGCTGTGATTCTGGTTGAACCTAGGCGAATCGAGAATGACCCTCACCTCCATGGAAAGGCGAGGTATTTCTTCGAGTCCAATGGGCTGGGAAATGGGCTTAACCTTCAGCTGCAACGAGCCCATAAGACTTTCTCATGGCGAGTTAATGGAAGCTTGAAGAAAAACGGTGATCAAAGGGCGGCTGATTACTTCTTGAACAATACGGGTCGCCAAGAAGCGAACTTGGCCATACAGATGGAGAGGAAATGGTCTGAACTTTTCTTCAGCGATCTATACCTGAGCACCTTCAATGCCGAGTTCGGATTGTTAAGGGGTTCCCAGATAGGTAACCTCACCGACCTTGGTTTGGCGCTTGAACAGGATCGTCCTTTCTTCACCGAAGAGAACTTCTCATATGACCTGGAGGCGCCTTCACAGAAGGTGAACCATCATCTGGTCAAATGGCATAGCCGGTATGCGCGAAATGAAAAGCAAAGCTTGGATATCACCTATGCCGGGCAGTGGAACCTACGGAGGGAATTCGATATCAGACGGGCGGACCGGACGGATCTTCCAGCCCTTTCCTTGGACCAGACCTCTCATTTTGTGGAACTCAAACACCAATGGCACCCGACTGAGGATTGGACCCTCCGATCAGGATTGCAGTTGAATCGGATCGAGAATACGAACGATCCCGAAACTGGAGTACTTCCATTGATTCCGGATTACATCTCCAACAGGTATGGACTCTTCAGCAGTGTGACACGGAATTGGAATAAGGTGACCATCCAAGCTGGAGCTCGTTATGACCTTGAAGACCGGAATGTGGCGGCTATATCAATCGATCTTCCAAGGCGAATTCTTCGCTATAGTGATACCTATAGCAATGTAACCACGTCAGGAGGAATCACCTATGCTTTCAAGAATAACTTGGAATTCAGCTATAATATAGGATTGGCTTCAAGGAATCCAGAAGTGAATGAACTCTATAGCAACGGACTGCATCAAGGTGTGAGTGGTATCGAGGAAGGAGACCCAGAGCTAACTAGAGAGCAGTCTATAAAGCAGACCTTATCCTTGAAAGGAAAAAGTGGAGAGCGACTGTTCTTTGAATCCTTGGTCTACTTTCAGTCTATACAGGACTATATCTATCTCAATCCACAAGAGGAAGTCAGGCTCACCATAAGAGGTGCCTTTCCAGTATTCAAATATGAGCAGACGGATGCCGACCTTCTCGGGGCTGATCTTGCAGTGACTTACAGGTTGGACGAACATTGGACTTTAGAGGGCAAATACAGCTATCTGAGAGGAGAGGATAGAGGGAACGATCTGCCGCTCATCTTTATGCCCGCCAATACCATCCATTTGCAGGTAGGATATCAAATTCCCAGGCTTGGACGTTTCAGCAACTTGGAAGTGTCTGTAGATGACCGCTATGTCTTTGAACAAAAGAGGTTGGCGGATTCCCAGGATTTTGCTCCTCCCCCCCCAGGATACAATCTCTTAGGCCTGAAAGTTTCAGCTTCAAAACAGCTGACTAAGTTCAGACTGGACTTATATGCTCGCGGTGAGAACCTGCTCAACGTAGCCTACAGAGACTATTTAAATAGACTCCGCTATTTTGCAGATGACTTAGGCGTGAATGTCACCTTAGGGGTGAACATTGTATTTTAAGATCCTTCAAACTCATATTCGAACCGGCTCCTATTCCATGATGATTGTCTTGAAGGCAGAATTTCCATCACTTTGAATTTCCATAAGGTAGGTCCCGATTGCTAACTCCAATTCTAAACGATGACCTGTGGTCAAGACCCCGGTAGGTAAGGAATGGCGATAGAGCTGTCTTCCTTGAAAGTCAAAGATGGAGCATATGGACACACCTTTGATTCCAGGAGCAAAGAGGATGATTTCTCCAGTTGTTGGATTAGGATAGACTTGAACATCCAACAAGGCCTGTGCGGTCTCAATTCCTGTGACAAGGTCGAAGTGGGTGTTCAACACGTTGTCATTGGCGGCCTCATCATCGGCACTGTAGACCAAGACACTGAGGTCGATGTCCATGTCTGTAGCACTCATATCTAAAGGAGCACTGAAGGTGTGGGACATACTTTCTCCAGAAAGGAGTGGAGAGGTGAGCACCAATTCATCCTCTACTTCTAACAATCCGTTCAAATAGGCTTTAAGGGTCACTTGCGTGATATCTTCTGTTCCGGTGTTCTTGAATTCAACGGTCACAGGAGTGGACACACTCAAATCACCTATAATCACGGGGTTGCTGATTTGAACGGCTGTGCTATTGTTCCATCCTGTTGAAGAGAAATGCTGAGCCCCCTTTTCCACTAAATATGCATGTATCTTATAATGGGGTTCAGTATGGGAGCCTCCGTTATAGCCGGTATTCAAGAAGTTGGTATAGGCCTCCAGCTCATAGTCAAGGTCAACCATACTTCCAGCAGTGATAATGTCACTTATATCTATGAGTAAAGGATCCACACCCTGCCCCGGGCACCAACCTGCTCGATCGAAGGTCCAGGTTCCGAACTGGTTCGCACAGTCATTGAATTCACAGTCGTTCTTCCATAAGAAATGCGATTGGACGGCACTTCCATTGGCCATGACGGTATGGGTCTTGGGTGAGAATTCTGCTGCGTTATTGGTATTCGCTTGGCCATGTCCTGTGATGGTCATCCTGTATTCAGCTTCAGCCGTGCTCTGATCGACTGGCAGACTGATGGTAGGAAGGTCATCTTCTATTCCAGGGTCGCCATAGACCCAGTTGTCAGTATCATAGACCGGGGTGACCTTCTGGAAAGGGAAGTCAACTTCTTCAGGTACGAAGACCAGGTCCACATTCAGCAGCCAGCCTGATGCGCCCCAGACCTGTATGTAGGAAAGAAACTCGCAATCTCCTTGCAAAATGGACTTAAAACTGGTCACATCTATGGTCCATGGTCCGCAGGCTTTTCCATAGGGGGTGATAAATCTTGCAAGTTCATAGGTCACCCCATCCTTGACCAAGGAGATCTTGGCCGGCTGGTCCCAAGGGTCGCAGCCCGTTCCAGGACAATCCACAGAGATAATCATCAATAGTTGACCGTATTCACTGTTGTTCTCAGGTAGACTGATTTGAGACAGATGACTTTGACCAGCAGCGGCAAAATTGTGTTGCTCGGATTGGAAGATCTCTATCGTGTAAGCCTGCTCCAGAGCCAGATAGCTCATCTCCAACGCGTCATTCAAGATATTGCTGTCATCAGTCAGCATAGCAGAAACCACGAGGGCATCTTGATCTCCATTGCTGACTACAAGGTCGTTGAAGGTATGCACATAGGACGCGCCAGGCGCCAAGTCCATGGTCACTTGTTCCACTACATCAGGTCCGCCATTGAAGCTGTAGGCTACTTGAAAGGAAGAAATAGGGTCCAATCCATTATTCAGGAATCTTGCCTTTACTTGACCGACCCCTTGGGATAGCGTCAATGGGTCAGGGGAGAGGATGGCCTCAATTTTCAAATCAAGACCCGGGATGGTATATCCGCTCTGCCACGGGCTTGCTCCGAAATTGATCAAAGTGCCGTCCGTCACTCCTGGATCTATAAAGTTCTCCGCGGTAGTCCCCGAAGTCTCATCCAACTTGAAATAGGCGATGAGTCCGGGGGTGTCAGTCGCCAGATCCACAGCTAGGTCAGCTGAGATCTGTTCCATGGTCCGTGCAATGTTCCAAATCCTCACCTCATCTATTCTCCCTTCGAAGACACGACCAGCGAACCCTGAACTCTCTCCTATGAGGATGTTCGTGTTTGAACTAGCCGCAGCAGGGCAGGACGAACTTCCAACCAAACTTCCATTGATGTAGATCTTCGATTGTCCACCATCCAAGACAGCCGCTACATGATACCAGGTGTCTGAACTCATGACAGGTCCACTGGTGACTTCATTCCATGTAGAACCCGTTCCAACAGTGAAGCTCAAGGTCCCGTTTGCTCCTGTCCTTAGAACAAAACCCGTTTGCGGATCCAAGTCCTTGGCAATGATAGTTCCCTGCCACACGTTTGGTTTCCAGACATCCGCATAGATCCATGCCTCTAAAGTGAAGCCATTAGTAAGGTTGAAAACGGGGTCGGAGGCTACAGAGACCTTATCATTCAGCCCATCGAATAGAAGGCTGTTATTCTGTGATCTGGCAAATGAGAAGAGCATCATGAAGGATGCGGTGAGAAGTGTGAGTTTCATAGAAGAGGGAGGTTTCTGATTCCTTTGACAAAATACGTCCTTCAACTCACTACCCCAAGCTTAATCCTTCATTCCTTTGGAGGCCCATACCCCACATGGCAAGATATTGGTTGATGAATGCTTCCCTGTCTACTTAGAACATATGGTCAGATATACCAGATTACTAATCTTAATAGGACTTATTTTATTTTTCAAGGCACTATCTGGACAGAGCTATGGTCTCTCGGCTGGACTTCGTCTTGGGAATGGTCCCGAGCGCACCATCGGTCTCACGGGTCAGTATCGCTTGGCCGACCACCTGACTATTGAAGGCATTGTCCAGACGGACTTCTCCAATGAGCACACTGCTCATTTCCTTATTCAGGAGCATCAGCCTTTCTTGACCAAACGATTCAATCTTTACATGGGAACAGGTGTGTCATTCGGCACGGAACGCAGTAGACTCGTGGACCCGGTCACTTCTGTGGAAGGATATACGGTGGGGAACAGCACAATAGGAGTGGACCTCATGCTAGGAATGGAGGTCACGCTACTCAGTTATTCGGTTTCTATGGATGTCAAGCCCAATGTCAATATCGTAGGAAGAGAACCTTGGGTGGAGAACCAAGTGGGCATATCCGTGCGGTCTGTGATCATCTCAGGTGCCAAGCAGAATAAAGCCAAGCGGAAGAGGGAGCGAAACCAACGGCAGAAGGCCCGACAGAAAAGACGGGAGTCCAGAGAACCTTGGCTAGGAGAGTGGTATCAGGAACTTTTCAAGAAGACTTGAAGAAGCCTTTCCAACTTTATAAGGTTCTCCTTAATTTGCCGAACATGACCAAACGTTTCATTCTCTTTCTCATCGCCAATTTTGGAGGACTTGCGATTGGCAGCGTCTTCACTGATGCAGTTGCTGGCGAGTGGTATCAAAGCTTGAACAAGGCTCCTTGGACACCCC
>JAQCAN010000118.1 GCA_027621335.1 Bacteroidota bacterium | reverse complement strand
GCTATATTTTCTAAACAGGTGGACTGGACCGTAGAAATCAAGGGTCTGGAGTCTGGTGCAGTGAAACGCATCTCAGATTTCTCCTCTGAATTGAGCTCTGCCAATGCTCGGTGGAACGGCACAACAACCGAAGTTCCGCTCTTCAGGGCTGAAGAATGTGCGGTCGAGCTCAGAGTACCTTCAGATTCCCTTATTGTCTATGATACATTGACAGTTGAATCGGTTCGTCAAATCAATGGATTGGTCGTTGCCGATTTCGAAAGTGGCTTTCTGCCAGGTTGGACATTGTTCGCGCAATCGGGAGCTGACATGAGCTTTTTCATAGATGATGAGATCACTGCAGCCCAAGGAAATAATTATTACGACATGGGTGGTCTGGTAGACTTTGACTATCTCATTGGTTATTTGGATTTCCCAGCAACTGTCTATGGAGGTCCCACTTATGCTCTCTCTCCTGACCCTGCTGCGGTCTACTTCAATGTCATGCTGTATCTCCCAGCAGGCATCTCCAATGAGATCGTCCTCTTCCAATTCATGGAGGACGACAATGAGAATGGAGCTTATTCAGGTTCCTCAGAGGACATGTTCTCCTTGGAACTGACAGGACTCGATGTAGGTTGGCAATTGGTCTCCATACGCTATGCCGATCTACCTACCTTGATCAACGGAGTGCCTTCTGCAGCAATTGGAAATGGACTCTATGAGCCGCATAAACTGAATAACATCAGGGTGCTATTCCTAGCAAACCCGGCCTCCGGCTACTCACAGACTCTGATGGATTACTTGATCTTTACAACAGGAGGTCCTTTGAACCCATGAGACATATCTTCATCATTTCATCCATCTTGGCAATAGGAATCTCCTCATGTGTGGCTCCATTAGAACTCTTTGAAGAATCTCGAGTAGATTCTGGAGAAGATCACATTGGGAACTTCTATTCCACGGCTCTCTACAACGATGATCTTTCCAATGAGGTCTGGTTCACCAAGGAAGGGGGCTGTGTGCAATGGGAGAAGGTCAATGATGTAGCCTATTCCGGAACGAGTTCGCTCCACATTACATGGAATAGATCTGATGACTGCCCCTGGACAGGAATGGGATTTGGATGGGATGCTTGGTCAGGAAAGAACATGGGACAGGTCTATGATCGTTCAGCCCTTAGATTCAAAGTAAGAACGGATGGAAAGGTCTTGAAAACATTACCGATTGCCCTCGGTTTAGAAGACTACAGTGGAATGGGAGCATGGGTCGGTTTCGCTGGAAAAATGATCGAAGAAGGGGAGATAGGTTCCGATTGGAGCACTGTGACTATCCCTATTCTTGCTTTCAATTGGTCTGAGCAAGATGCCGATGTGACTAATATCAAGCAACTGCTTATCGAGTTTGCTGCAAGTGGTGACATCTACATTGATGATGTGAGAATCATTGAACATCAAGGCTCATTGAAGAGCAGAGCGGACATCATGATGAAGGCCGATGGCCTAATGACGGATTGGAAGGCAAATTGGCATAGTGCTATGAGTCCGACCGTGATGTTGGAAGAGAACGCGATATATCTAGCTATGGATACTTCCTATTTATATATAGCTGCGGAGGTCAAGGACAAAGACCCTCTTCAGAATTCAAATACAGGAGATAGAATTTGGGATGGGGATGCCATTGAAGTGGCCTTTTCGACCAATAGCAGATCTCCTCTTGGTAGGTCATTCTTCATGACTACTGACAAACATTTTGGCATAAAAGCGACAGCTGAACCTGAAGTTTGGGATTGGAGAAGCAAGTCTAAGGTTGAAGGGGCCGAAGTCACCACTGAAAAGAACAGTCAGGGCTATTTTCTCAATGCTCGGATTCCATTGGCATCCATAGGGGCCAAGCCATTAGAAGTTGGCGGAATCTTTGGACTTGAAGTCGCGCTGGACCAAGGCGACAGTCAAGGTAGAAAAGTGCAATACCGCTGGAATAACCCTGATGTCGAAGGGTTCAATACTAATCCATCTATCTGGGGTGAAGCCCGCATAATACCATTCAACCTAAGACCATGACAAGAACTACTGCCTTCGCCATCTGTTTGGGTGGCCTCCTCTTCATGAATTGTAATCCTGAGAATCCTGAACCCCAGGATTTGAGTGAAGACAAGCTCAAAGCTTTGATTGCCGACATGACCATTGAGGAAAAAGTCGGTCAGATGACCCAATTGAACCTCGATGTCATCTCGGTTGGTGAAGTTTATAACCTCAAGGAGCCACATGAGTTGGATATGGAGAAACTAAGACATGCATTGGTCGATAAGCACACAGGATCCATTTTGAATGTGGGAGGTCATGCGTACAGCTTGGAGCATTGGCAAGAGATCATCACGGAAATTCAAAAAGTTGCCACTACCAAGACCAGACAACGCATCCCCATCATCTATGGGATAGATGCCATTCATGGGGCCAATTACATTATGGAAGGTACACTCTTCCCTCAGCCATTGGCCCAAGCTGCCACTTGGAATCCACAACAAGTGAAGCGATGCGCGGAGATCACGGCATACGAGACGAGAGCTTCAGGGGTGCCATGGAATTTCTCTCCGGTCCTCGATTTGGGAAGACAACCCCTTTGGTCCCGTATGTTCGAAACGTATGGGGAGGATGTGACCTTGGCCAAGGCCATGGGAAATGCCTGCATAGAGGGTTATCAGGGAGAAGACGCTTCAGACCCTGAACGCGTATCAGCCTGTATGAAACACTTTTTGGGCTACAGTTGGTCATTCTCTGGAAAAGACAGAACACCTGTTTATATGCATGAAAGACAATTAAGGCAATACTTCCTTCCCACTTTCGAAGCCGCGATCGACCAAGGCGCGTTGAGCGTGATGATCAATTCAGGTGAACTCAATGGCATTCCGGTTCATGCCGATTATGATATTTTGACCAAACTCTTGAGAGAGGAATTGGGCTATGATGGAGTTGCAGTGACAGACTGGGAGGATATCATGAAGCTCAGGGATAATCATAAAGTGGCGGCAACACTCAAAGAGGCCGTCAAGATGGCCGTAATGGCCGGCATTGACATGAGCATGACGCCTAATGACTATTCCTTCACAGATCTGTTGATTGAATTGGTCAAGGAAGGTGAAGTTCCTGAGAGTCGATTGGATGAATCGGTATACCGGATATTGTTGATGAAACAGAGGCTAGGTCTCTTTGAAGACCCTTACTATTTTGATACCCATGACTACTCCTTGGTGGGCTCCAAAGCACATGATGACGTGAACTATGCTACTGCTTGTCAAGCTATCACCTTGCTTAAAAATGAGAATAATACCTTACCTCTGAGAACTGACATGCCTGAAAAGATCTTAGTGACAGGTCCCGGTGCTAATTCCCTCAGTTTACTGAACGGAGCTTGGAGTAGGACTTGGCAGGGAACCGAGACTAAATACGATGATGAGAGCAAGTATACAGTCGTTGAGGCAATGCAAGATCGACTCTTGGACAAAGTGGTCCATATAGAGTCATGCAGTCTTGATGTCTTGGATGAAGAAGGTTTGGAAAGCATCAAGTCCCGTGCTTCAGAATTCACGCAGATAGTTGTTTGTCTGGGTGAGTTGCCTGCAACAGAGATTCCTGGAAACATAGATGATTTAACGCTGGAAATGGCTCAATTGGAAATGGTAAAGGAGCTCTCAACTTTGAACTTGCCAATGACCGCGGTCCTACTGTTCAATAGACCGAGGATTATCTCTTCCATTGAACCCATGTTGGATGCTATAGTTATGGCATATAACCCAGGAGATGAAGGAGGATTGGCCATTGCTGATGTGCTCACTGGTAAGGTCAATCCAAGTGGAAGGTTGCCCATCACCTATCCAAGACACGTCAATGACCTCATTACCTATGATCATAAATACACTGAGCAATTCGATAATGACTTCAGTAAGAATGCCTACGACCCTCAGTACCCATTTGGACATGGACTGAGCTATTCGACCGTTAGCTATTCTGGTCTTAAACTCTCTACTGATACATTGGAGATCGGACAAGATTTGACCGTGACCATTAGTGTGAAAAATGAAAGCAAAACCTATGACCATGATGAAGTCATCATGCTTTTTGTCAATGACAGAGTGGCCTCCATAACGCCTTCTGTTAGGAAATTAAGGGCATTTGACCGTGTTTCCATTCCAAAAGGGGCTGCTAAAGAAGTGTCTTTGACTATCTCATCGGACGATTTGAAATTTGTTGGCCAAGACCTCACTTGGATAGCTGAAGAAGGATGGTTCGAAGTGGAGGTTGGAGGCATGAAAACCGAATTATACTTAAAGAATGACTAGACTATTCACTCTATTCCTTGCCATCACTTTGCTCCTCACATTCACCTCCTGTGAACAATCTGAACCACCAGAGACCGGTCGAGTTGGTGACAAAGTCTTCTTCTCAGGCTATGAGTGGAATGTGAAATCCAGTGAACAGATTCAAGGTCCGGGGCCTAACTTTTTCAGCAATGCTGAAAGTGACATTTATGTGGACGAGTCAGGGTATGTTCACCTGCATATCACCAAACGTGGCGATACATGGTATTCAACTGAGCTGGTGAGTGAAGAGAACATGGGCTATGGAACCTACAGCTTCACTGTAGAAGGAGACTTTGTCAACATGCCTGAAAACATCGTGGTAGGTCTTTTCACTTGGGATAACGACACCTTCTTCGAACAAGCGAATTCGGAGGTGGATGTGGAATTGTCGAAATGGGGTTAAACCAATAAGACGAATACCCTTCAGTATGTGGTGCAACCAGTTGCATTCAGTACTTTTTTCCCTGAAAGGGTTGAAAATCCGGAGAATACGGAATGGGCCTTGATCGGTGTGAGCACACATATCTTCCATTGGACGGACACCCTCATCACTTGGAGGAGCTACGCAGGGGAGGAGGAGTTGGAAGATAACCTCATCAGCACTTGGGAATTCGACTTGGACAATCCGGCAAGAGTCAAAGAAGAGAATGGATTATCCTCTCAACCTGTTGTGATACCGGCTCCTGGCCTTACCACCAATGCAAGGTTGAACTTCTGGAGGCTTCCTTGGGTGGATGATAGCGCTATTGGAGATGACCGCCAAGAACTTATCATCAGGGCCTTTAGCTATAATCCCGATTAAGACCTTATCTTTAGCTCAATCAAATCTTAAACTAACATGAATATAAAAACTACGCTTTGGAAGCCCCTTGCCATCTTGTTGATGGGAATGATGGGCCTCAGCGGAAGTCTTTCCGCAACTAATATCACTTTTTCAGTGGACATGAATGATTATGTGGGCTCGTTCACAACCGCATATGTGTCTGGAAGCTTCAATGGATGGAACGATGCGAATCCCTTGACTGAGACTGCTCCTGGGAGTGGCATCTGGGAAACTACTGTGGATATACCTCAGGGCAACTTGGAATACAAGTTCATGCTGGACAATTGGGCTGCAGACGAGTCCCTTACCCCTGGTTCGTCATGCACGGTGACTACTGGTGGTTTTACCAACAGGTTCCTCATAGTCGGTCCTGATCCGGTCGTCCTTGAAACGGTCTGTTATGGTTCATGTACGTCTTGTGACGTTGTACTTCCTACTTATATGGTCACTTTTCAAGTGGATATGAACGCTTACACAGGACCTTGGTCTTCCGTTCAGATAAACGGAAACTTCAATGGATGGTGTGGTCTGTGTAATCCTATGACGGAGACAGCTCCTGGAAGTGGGGTGTTCGCTACGACTATTGAATTGGATGAGTCAACTATCGAATACAAGTTCACGGTTGATGCGACCTCAGGAACTGAGTACTATGAGACACTCGCTGAAGGTGGTTCTTGTACTCTGACAACAGACGGATTCACAAATAGGGTTCTTACTGTAAGTGCAGATGAAACTCTTCCAGTAGTTTGCTTCGAAAGCTGTGAAGCTTGTGGAGGCGGAGGCGTTCCTAACGATGCCGCTTGTGATGCTGTCGAAGTGATGGTAGGTGACACTATTGTCGCTGACAACACTGGAGCCACTCCTGATGGACCCTTTGCGACTTGCTGGATTGATGCTGAAGTAGAGGCTGATATCTGGTACTTCTTCACTGCTCCTGCTTCAGGTATCGTGGAAATTGAGACCATTGATATAGGTGGTTCTGATGACACCCAAGTGGCAGTTTATAGCTCTTCAGACGGCACGTGTACTGGTACACTTACAGAAGTTGGTTGTAGTGATGATATCTCTGGAACCGATTACATGTCATTCGCAGAAGTCTCAGGCTTGACCCCAGGTGATACTTACTGGATCCAGATTGATGGATGGCAGGGTACTGAAGGTGAATTCGAATTGAGCGTGCAGCCAGTAACCAACGATGAAGCATGTTCTGCATTCTCAGTGACTGTGGATGGTGGTCCCATTACTGCTGACAATACAGGTGCGACTGCGGATGGACCTTTCCCTGATTGCTGGGTAGATACGGCTGTAGAGGCCGATATCTGGTATTTCTTTACTGCACCGTCTAGTGGGTCGGTGGAGATTGAGACCATTGACATAGGAGCGAATGATGACACTCAGCTAGGAGTTTACAGTTCTTCTGATGGCACCTGCAATGGTTCTTTGACCGAAGTTGGATGTGGCGATGATATCTCTGCTTCGAATTACATGACCTTGATTGAAGTATCAAGTCTTACCCCTGGAGACACATATTGGATTCAGGTCGATGGATGGCAGGGTACTGACGGTGAGTTCGAACTTGATGTAAGAAGCACGGGTGAGGTTCCTTGTCCAGCACCAGATGCGGTGATCTGTGACAACTTCGATTCTTACGAACTAGGTGACGCTGACTGGATCACTGCTGCACACTGGGCACCATGGCCAGGTGGTACAGTAGTGAGTAACATCGTTGATGACCAAGCATTCTCCAATGGACAGAGCTTGAATGTTGGACCTGGTGGTGCAGAAGACCAGCTGTTGTTGCTCGGGAACCAGACCACAGGTGTATGGACAGTGGATTTCATGATGTACATCCCTGCTGGAGCCAATGGATACTACAATATGCAGAACACCGAGGCTACAGGACAGTGGAACTTCGACATCTTCTTTGATACAGGAGGAGTTGGAGATTACCAGGAAAACCAAGCATCCATTTCAGCTTTCACTTGGCCTGAGGACACTTGGTTCCAGATGAGCCACACCGTTGACCTTGACAACTCTACAGTTGTGGTGGAATTGGACGGTGTCGAGATACATAGCGGAGCATATGCGGGAACCCAAGTTGGTTGTATCAATTTCTACAGTATCGATGGAACGAACAATTACTACCTTGATGACGTGGTGGTGGATAGCGAGGGTGCAATCGATCCGTGTCCTGCTCCTGATGCAGTTGTCTGTGATAATCTAGATACCTATGATCTAGGTGATGCTGATTGG
>JAQCAN010000117.1 GCA_027621335.1 Bacteroidota bacterium | reverse complement strand
AATAACTCCAGTCATTCTTCAGGGTATAATCTCTAATACCAGATGTCAAGCTAAAGCGGAAATCGTCCTGAGCTCCATCAAATGAGAAATTATAACGAGTGAAAGTGGCTGTGGTATTAGTGAAGAGCCGGTCACTGATGACACGATTCCACCTCAAAGAGGTAGTGGCATTCCCCCATGGAATGCTGAAATCGATATCCGCATCAGGAAGCACGAAACCGAATCGATCCTCTCCGAAATAGCCAGAAAGGAACACACGGTCCTTATCACTGATCCTCCAATTCACTTTGGCGTTGAGGTCATAGAAGAAGTAACCCGTTCCTTCGAAATCAGTTCCCTTGATTAGAGGTTTGGTCAGTATATCAATATATGTCCTACGACCAGAGACGATGAACGAAGCTTCGTCTTTCTTGATCGGCCCTTCCAATGTCAATCTGGACGAGATAAGACCTATCCCTCCGCTCCCTGAGAATTCCTTGTTATTCCCTTCGTTCATCGAGATGTCCAAAACTGAAGCCAATCGCCCCCCATAATTGGCCGGCATACCTCCTTTTATCAATTCTACATTCTTTATTGCGTCCGCATTGAAGACCGAAAAGAATCCGAACAGATGTGAGGCGTTATAAACGACTGCCTCGTCCAAGAGGATAAGGTTCTGATCTGGGCCTCCTCCGCGAACATAAAATCCTGCATTTCCCTCTCCGATGGAAGACACTCCGGGAAGGAGCTGGATGGTCTTCAGGATATCCACTTCACCAAAAACAGCTGGCAAGGATTTAACCTGTTTGACATCCAACTTGGCCACGCTCATCTGTGTGCTGGAAACATTGGATTTTCGTTCCGCCTCTATCACGACCTCATTGGTCAGAATGGCGTTGGACTGAAGCTCAATCTTGCGGGTCACGCTTGCGCTCAACTCGATGGTCTCTTGATACTCTTGGTACCCTAAGAAGGTGACCCTGATGTCATAGGTACCTTTAGGCAAGGCGATAGAGAAGTATCCATACGTATTGGTAGTGGTACCTCGGAGGCCTTCTTTCTCAAAAACTGTTGCTCCTATGAGAGACTCACCTGTCTGTCCATCCTGGATATATCCCGATATGGTATACGACTGGGACCTTAGAGAGATGTTTATGGAAAATAGAACAAGAAGCAGGACGTATATCCGTAACATAGAACCCGTGGGCATAAAGGTGAATTCAGAGCCGCATCAAAGTTAGGCATCAATTAAACCAGCTGATGACAGTCATCAAGGTATGAGACCATTTGAACTCTATCTAAGCTTCTTAGCGGACAACTGCTAAAGTGGCTCAAACTAATTCCAGAAAATATCTGAAAAGAAAAGGCGGCCTATAAGCCGCCTTTTCCTTAATGGTATGCCACTATGATTATCCTTCTGCCTCTGCTTCCACAGCGCTCTCCTTCTCTTTCTTAGAGGCCAAAAGCGCTTCGTATTCACCTTTATTTCCAACAATATCCCGTTGGAAGGCCCTTACCCCTGTTCCTGCTGGAATAAGGTGACCTACGATGACATTCTCTTTCAAGCCTTTCAAGTAATCCACTTTACCACTCACAGCTGCTTCATTCAAGACCTTGGTGGTCTCTTGGAAGGATGCGGCTGAGATGAAACTCTCTGTCTGCAATGAAGCTCTGGTGATTCCTTGAAGCAATGGATAAGAGGTCGATGGAACAGCTTCACGAGCCTCTACCAGTTTCTTATCGTTTCGCTTCAGCTGTGAATTCTCATCCCTAAGGAGTCTGGAAGTAATGATCTGACCAACTTTCAATTCCGTAGAATCTCCAGAATCGGTCACTACCATCTTACCATAGATTTCATCATTCACTGCACTGAACTCAGTCTTATTCACGCTCTGGTTCTCAAGCAGACGGGTATCCCCTGGATCGGAAATGATGGCCTTGCTCATCATCTGCCTCACAATGACCTCGAAGTGCTTGTCATTGATCTTCACACCTTGCAACCTATAAACTTCCTGAACCTCATTCACCAAGTACTCCTGAACCGCAGTTGGTCCTTTGATGGCCAAGATATCTGAAGGAGTAATGGCTCCATCGGAAAGCGGCATACCAGCTTTCACGAAGTCATTCTCTTGAACCAGGATGTGCTTGGATAAGGATACCAAGTACTTCTTGACTTCTCCAGTCTTAGACTCTACTATGATCTCTCGGTTACCTCGCTTGATCTTACCGTAGCTCACAATACCATCAATCTCGGATACCACTGCAGGATTTGAAGGATTCCTTGCCTCGAAGAGCTCGGTCACCCTTGGCAGACCTCCTGTGATGTCACCCGAACGACCAGAGACTCTAGGAATCTTCGCGATGATATCTCCCGTACCCAGTTTGGCTCCATCGGCAACATTGATGTGGGCTCCGACAGGAAGGGAATAAGAACGTATGACATCCTTGCCTTTGACAATCTGGACCTCAGGGTTCTTTTTCTTGTCCTTGGTCTCTATGATGACCTTTTCACGGTATCCGGTCGCTTCATCAACTTCCTCGCGGAAGGTTATGCCTTCTTCAACGTTGACAAACTTCACAGTACCGTCCATTTCATTGAGGATCAATGCGTTATAAGGATCCCAACTACAGATGACATCTCCTTTGCTCACCTTTTTCTTCTTACCTACTCGGAATTCAGAACCATAAGGAATGTTGCTCGTCATGAGCACCACACCGGTCTCTGGATCGATGATCTTCATCTCTGCAGATCGTCCGATGACGATTTCCTTGTCCTCTCCTTCCATCTTACGAGTGACCGTCTTCAACTCTTCGATATCAAGGAGACCATCATACTTTGCGATGATGGAATTCTCATCCGCGATATTGGATGCCGCACCACCGATGTGGAAGGTTCTCAAGGTCAGCTGAGTTCCTGGTTCACCGATGGACTGTGCTGCAATGACACCTACGGCCTCACCTACATCCACCATTCTGCCATTAGCCAAATTCCTTCCATAACACTTGGTGCAAACTCCACGCTTCATGTCACAGGTCAAAACGGAACGGATCTCCACTTCTTCAACACCGTCAGCCTCTAAGCGGTGGGCAACCTCCTCGGTGATCTCCTGTCCCGCTTCAAGCAGTAATTCTTTACCTCTGACGTCATAGAGATCATGCACTGTGCAACGTCCAAGGATCCTGTCCTTGAGTGGTTCAACAATGTCCTCATTCTTCTTCAAAGCCGTGGCTACAAGACCTCTCAAGGTTCCGCAGTCATAGTCAGTAATGATGACATCCTGGGCCACATCCACCAACCTACGTGTCAAATAACCTGCGTCAGCCGTTTTCAAAGCGGTATCCGCTAGTCCTTTACGAGCACCGTGGGTAGAGATGAAGTACTCCAAGATGGATAGGCCCTCCTTGAAGTTGGAAAGGATAGGGTTCTCAATGATCTCCTGTCCACCAGATGTTCCAGATTTCCTTGGCTTGGCCATCAATCCCCTCATTCCGCTCAACTGACGGATCTGCTCTTTCGATCCACGAGCCCCTGAGTCGAACATCATGTAAATCGAATTGAAACCTTGCTTATCGGTCTTCAACTGATTCATCAAGATGTTGGTCAAACGGCTATTCGTATGCGTCCAGATATCGATGGTCTGGTTGTAACGCTCGTTATTGGTGATCAGACCCATGTTGTAGTTGGCCATGATCATATCCACTTCAGAAGTCGCCTTCTCCACCAGCTTATCTTTTTCTACTGGAATGATGACATCTTCCAAGTTGAACGAGAGTCCTCCTTCGAAGGCCATCCTGAAACCTAGATCCTTGATGTCATCCAAGAACTTGGCAGTCTTGGAGATTCCCACTTCCTTCATGATGCGACCAATGATATCACGCAAGGACTTCTTCGTCAACAACTCGTTGATGTAACCCACCCCATCAGGAACCATCTCATTGAAGATGACCCTTCCACAAGTGGTCTCGATCATGTCGAAGCCTGTCTTATCCTTGTTAGGAATCCTCACCTTGAGATTCGCGTGGAGGTCCAATCGACCTTCATTATTGGCTATGATGACTTCTTCAGGAGAGTAAAAAGTCAATCCTTGTCCTTTTACGGTCACTTCATCCGTACTGACCTTAGACTTGGTGATATAGTACAATCCCAAGACCATGTCCTGCGAGGGAACCGTGATTGGTGCTCCATTGGCAGGGTTCAAGATGTTATGCGATGCCAACATCAGCATCTGAGCCTCTAGGATAGCCGCGTTGCCGAGTGGCAAGTGAACCGCCATCTGGTCACCATCGAAATCCGCGTTGAACGCAGTACAAACAAGTGGGTGGAGGCGAATGGCCTTTCCTTCTATCAATTTAGGTTGGAAGGCCTGGATACCCAAACGGTGGAGAGTCGGTGCACGGTTCAGTAGCACTGGATGCCCTTTCAAGACACTTTCCAAGATATCCCATACCACAGGTTCTTTCCTATCAACGATCTTCTTCGCACTCTTGACGGTCTTCACGATACCCCTCTCTATCATCTTACGGATGATGAATGGCTTGAAAAGCTCAGCTGCCATATCCTTTGGAAGACCGCATTCATGGAGCTTCAAGTTAGGACCTACGACAATGACCGAACGAGCTGAATAGTCAACACGCTTACCTAAGAGGTTCTGACGGAAACGTCCCTGCTTACCCTTCAAGCTGTCGCTCAAGGACTTAAGAGGGCGGTTGGCATCGGTCTTTACCGCACTGGACTTCCTAGAGTTATCGAAAAGTGAATCCACAGATTCCTGCAACATCCTCTTCTCATTCCTCAAGATGACCTCTGGCGCCTTGATTTCCAATAGACGCTTCAAACGATTGTTACGGATGATGACCCTGCGGTACAAGTCGTTCAAATCAGACGTTGCGAATCGACCTCCATCCAATGGCACCAAGGGGCGCAATTCTGGTGGAATGACTGGCACCGCCTTCACGATCATCCATTCTGGATTATTCTTTATACGCGTATTGGCATCACGGAAGGATTCCACAACCTGTAGCCTTTTGAGGGCCTCATTCTTCCTTTGCTGAGAGGTCTCAGTGTTGGCAGCGTGTCTGAGATCATAAGAGAGTTGGTCCAAGTCCAAACGCTTCAAGAGCTCGTACAGCGCCTCAGCCCCCATCTTGGCGATGAACTTATTGGGGTCTGAATCATCCAGGTACTGATTCTCCTTTGGCATGCGGTCCAAAGCATCCAGATATTCCTCTTCAGAGAGGTAGTCAAGGTAATTCAACGCTTCGCCTTCATTATTGACAGCCGCTCCTGCATTTATGACCACATATCGCTCGTAGTAGATGATCTGGTCCAACTTCTTGGACGGAAGTCCAAGGAGGTAACCCATTTTATTAGGAAGGGAGCGGAAATACCAGATGTGAGCAACAGGCACCACCAATTGGATATGACCCATGCGCTCTCTGCGCACCTTCTTCTCGGTTACCTCTACCCCACAGCGGTCACAAACAATACCCTTGTAGCGGATACGCTTGTATTTTCCACAGTGGCATTCATAATCCTTGGTAGGACCGAAAATTCGCTCACAGAACAGACCGTCCCTCTCAGGCTTGTAGGTCCTGTAGTTGATGGTCTCTGGCTTTAGAACTTCTCCGAAAGACCTCTCAAGAATCTGCTCTGGTGAAGCTAGACTGATGGTGATGGTCTGAAAGTCGCTGTTTGCTTTCCTTTCTTTGCTTAATGACATGATATCGCTTTGCTATAAATGGAACTAATTCCGTTAATCCAATGAGACATTAAGTCCCAGACCTGCCAATTCATTCAAGAGTACATTGAAGGACTCCGGTATACCTGGTTTAGGCAATGGCTCTCCTTTCACAATGCTCTCATAGGCTTTTGCTCTTCCTACCACGTCATCCGACTTCACTGTCAGGATCTCCTGCAGGATATTGGCTGCTCCAAAAGCTTCGAGTGCCCATACCTCCATCTCACCGAATCGCTGTCCTCCGAACTGGGCCTTACCGCCCAATGGCTGCTGAGTGATGAGAGAGTATGGTCCGATGGAACGTGCGTGCATCTTGTCGTCTACCATGTGAGATAGCTTGATCATATAGATCACACCGACTGTCGCAGGCTGATCGAACTTATGTCCGGTCTCTCCATCAAAGAGATAGGTCGTTCCATAGGTCGGAACACCTGCTTGCTTCGTATACTCTACGATGTCATCCACTGTAGCCCCATCGAAGATAGGAGTGGCGAACGTCAAGCCCAGTTTCTGACCAGCCCATCCAAGGACGGTCTCATAGATCTGGCCTAGGTTCATCCTTGAAGGTACCCCAAGTGGGTTAAGTACGATATCCACTGGAGTTCCATCTTCTAGGTATGGCATATCTTCCTCACGGACGATTTTTGCCACGATGCCCTTGTTACCATGACGACCGGCCATCTTATCTCCGACTTTCAGCTTGCGCTTCTTGGCGATATAGACTTTGGCCATCTTAATGATACCAGTAGGCAATTCATCTCCAACAGAGACTTGGAAGCTCTTACGCTTGTATTTACCTAGGATATCATTGAACTTGAGGCTGAAGTTGTGCAACATTGTCTCGATGCTCTTGTTCAGTTCCTCATCTGTCGTCCATCCTTTAGGATTCACGACCTCGAACTCCACTTTCTCAAGTGCCTTCTGACTGAATTTGATGCCCTTCTTGATGAATTCCTCACGGTAATGGTTGAAGACCCCTTGTGAGGTCTTTCCATTGACCAGTTTGAATAGTTTTTGAACAACCTGATTCTTCAGTTCCTTCAGTTCTTCATTCTGTTCTTTCTCCAATTGATCCAGAATAGGCTTATCAGTGGCCTTCGCCTTTCTGTCCTTTACGGCCCTAGAGAAAAGTTTCTTATCCACGACTACTCCTTTCAATGAAGGAGAGGCCTTGAGTGAAGCATCCTTGACATCTCCAGCCTTATCACCAAAGATGGCTCTAAGCAATTTCTCTTCAGGAGAAGGGTCACTTTCACCTTTAGGGGTCACTTTACCAATAAGAATATCCCCTTCAGTGACTTCGGCTCCTATGCGGATCATTCCATTCTCATCGAGGTCCTTGGTGGCTTCTTCAGAAACGTTTGGAATATCAGCGGTGAGTTCTTCCATTCCTCTCTTGGTATCCCTAACTTCTAGGGTATACTCATCAATGTGGATGGAGGTGAAGAGGTCGTCCTTGACCACTTTCTCAGAAATCACGATGGCATCCTCGAAGTTGTAACCCTTCCAAGGCATGAAAGCTACCTTCATGTTACGTCCAAGTGCGAGTTCTCCTTTATCGGTGGCATAACCTTCGCAAAGCACATCACCCCGCTCCACGCGATCCCCCTTGCGGACGATTGGTTTTAGGTTGATGCAGGTTCCCTGGTTGGTTTTCAAGAATTTAATGAGATTGTACGTGCGCGTATCATCCTCAAAACTTACGAGGCGATCTTCTTCGGTACGATCGTAGCGGATGCTGATTTTTTGGCTATCTACATAAACCACTTCACC
>JAQCAN010000116.1 GCA_027621335.1 Bacteroidota bacterium | reverse complement strand
GAAAATCAAGCCATCGACCAGATCCTGACCATTGTGGAAGGCCAACATCCGCAGGACTTCAACCCCTTCGACATTGAGATCTTCGACCTTTTTCCCGAAGGCCTTGATAATTCGATTTCTGGCCGTCTGAGCCAAGGTGACATCTCAGCTATAGTGGTGTTCAATGCCCTAGGACAAGAACTGAAGACCATCTCTCCCCGAGACTTCGACCAAGCAGACCCCTTGGGCCATCTGCCAGCAGGCCTATATATCCTAGGAATGAGAGACCAAAATGGTCAGATCACGGAAACGGTGAAATGGATGCACCAGTAAGGAAACTTAGATTCTGTTAAGGAAATCGCTTCCTTTGAATCCATGAGCCTTGCTGACAACCAGACCTTCCATCAGAAGGATTTCGCCCATGAGTCTCTGAATTTCACCGAGTTCGAAGACTGCAGTTTCGAGGGCTGTAACTTCTCCACTGTGGATCTGGGACACTGTAGCTTCATCAGCTGCACGTTCATTGATTGTGAGTTCAGTATGACCTTACTGGGTAGGACGGCTTTTCAGGACGTCCATTTCGAAGGATGCAAGCTTCTGGGCCTATATTTCAATGATTGCAACCCCTTACTGCTTTCCTTGAACTTCACGAACTGTCACGTCAAGGTCTGTTCATTCGAAGGTCTGAGGTTGCCAAAGACCATGTTCTTGAACTGTGACCTGAGCGAGGCTGATTTCAACGGAGTGGGACTCAAGGAAAGTAGCTTTGAGGGGACACGTCTAGAGCGATGCCTCTTCGATGGGGCAGACCTAGAAGGTGCAGACTTTCGTCAGGCCATCGACTTCACCCTGGATCCTGAGATAGTCAATCTGAAAGGAGCGCGTTTCTCCAAGTGCAATCTGGAAGGTCTCCTGAAGCGCTACGATCTGGATATCGAATGAGATGGATAACGTGACCCATTCTGGACCGCTACGAATCTCACATTAAGGCCGTGGCGATGTCACATATCTCCTTCTTTCGTACCTTTTTCGAAGAGTTCTGTTCAACATATTCTTTTCCCTGATGACATTCCGTATTCACTATTCCATAGCGGCCATCTTTTTAGTCTGCGTATTGTTGGCGTGCCATGGCGTTCACAATCCTGATTTACAGGAAAATGGCACAAAACCTATTGTGAGTTCGAAGTTCTTGTTTGTCGGTAATTACACCAAGATGGAAGGTCATGTCCATGGAAAAGCTGAGGGCATTCAGGTGTATCGGCTATCTGAAGATGAGTATCCCGAACTTCTATTCACCAGTAAGGAAGCGATAAACCCATCCTATATCACGGTGTCTGCGGATGGAAGATTTCTATACGCAGTGAATGAAACAGGACCAGATGTGGGCGATGAAGCCAAGATCGCAGCATATGAGATCAATGATTCGACCGGGGTCCTCACTCTGCTCAATGAACAATCCTCACACAGTTTTGCCCCTTGTTACATCTCTGTCGACTCACAGAATCGCTTGGTTTTCGTGGTGAACTATGTCGGAGGGGTAGTCGCGGTCTATCCTATAAATGCAGACGGAAGTCTTGCGGGGGCATCACAAGTGATCAGGCTGGAAGGTCAGGGTCCTCATCAGCGACAGGACGCGTCACACCCTCATTCCATCATACTCAGCCCTGATGAAGAATTCGCTTTTGTGGCCGATCTGGGTACAGATAAAATCATGGTCTACAAGATAGATTATCTCCAAGCAGAATTGATCGAAGCCTCTGTTCCATTTGTAAAGTTGGAAGTCCCTCCTGACTCAGGTCACTTGGGCATGGGTCCGAGGCATCTCGTTTTTCATCCCGATGGACTTCACCTCTATGCGGTAAACGAACTAAGTAATACAATCTCTGTTTTCCAGTATCAGGCAGAAAATGGAAATCTAATAGCACAGCAAAGCACCAGTACGTTACCTCTCTCTTTTTCTGGAGCGAACGTTTGTGCTGCCATCCATATCAGTGAGGATGGCAAATTCCTCTATGCTTCGAATCGCGGCCATGACAGCGTAGTCATCTATTCCATCGATCCACAGACAGGTTCATTGGAACACATAGGACATGAACCGAGTCGTGGAAAATTTCCAAGGAATTTTTTGATAGATGGACAGGACTTATACGTGGCCAATCAGAATACGGATAATGTGGTCCTTTTTAAAATTGGAGAAGACGGTGCATTGACCTATAAGTCTGAATATGCCATGAAAACGCCTGTTTGTCTTAAAGTGTTCGATTACCGAACGATAGATGCACAGCGGTAAAAGAGCCATTGTCAGTTTAGACCAGCTTGATTGTTTGACCGATATGTTTCCACCCATGATTGACTCAGAACGATGATCGAACGACTTGGTGCCACATTCACTGACCTCTTCAAGAAGTACATGCCGGATGCCTTTGTCTTCGCTTTACTGCTCACCTTTGGGATGGCCATCACTGCGATGGTCTGGATGGGCTCTAGTCCCGTTGATATCCTCAAGGCATGGTATGCTGGATTCTGGGAGCTCTTATCCTTCGGGATGCAAATGGTCCTGCTCATCATCACGGGCTATGCCATCGCCTTATCACCCTTGGCTGAGCGTGGCATCAACTGGCTCTCCATGCGGATACGCAGCCCAAAGAGTGTCTATCTCTCCATAGTCTTGATCGGCTTTATGCTTTCCTTGGTCAGCTGGGGCTGGGCCGTGATCACGGCCATCTTGGCCAGGGAACTCGCTTCCAGGGTGAAGGAGGTGAACTATCCTTTCCTCATTGCCTGTGTCTATTTCTCAGGCATCAGTTGGACCTGTGGTCTTTCCAGTTCCATCCCCCTCCTATTGAATACAGAGGAAAACTATCTCATCAGCAATGGCATCCTCTCTGGGACCATCGCAACAGACCTCACCTTGGGTTCTTGGCTGAATGTGGCCATGATGGGCATGCTTGGTATCATAGGGCCAGTGCTCATGATGCTGCTCAGGCCAAAGGAGTCAGTTGGTAAAGAATTGAAGGACCTTCTCAGTAGAGAGCCGGACAAGGGTGAGCTGAGCATCAGCGAAGCATCCCTGCAGATGAGCCATTCCTTTCCTACACCCTCGGATAGGCTGAACAACAGCCGTGTCATCATCTGTATCATAGGGGCCATGGGCTTGAGTTATAGCGTCTACCATTTCATGACCAAGGGATTGGATCTGAACCTCAATATCATGATATTCATCTTCCTCACCTTGGGCTTGATGCTGCACCAGACCCCGATGCGATACAGCATCGCCATGACACGGAGCAGCACGAATGTCTCTCCCATCCTTTTCCAATTCCCTTTCTATGCCGGCATCATGGGCATCATGACCTACACCGGGATAGGGGCTGAGATCGGCCAGGTCATCGCTCGCCATGCGGATGGTTCCAGCTATGCTTTATATGCCTATGCCTTGGGTGGTATTGTGAACTTCGCGATTCCTTCAGCTGGAGGGGAATTCGCAGTCATCGGGCCCAGTGTCATCGAAGCGGTGCAGCAGATCGGAGCGGGACTTCCTGCCGAGCAAATGGAGGCGATGATCGCCCGAGCTTCCCTTTCCTTGGCCTATGGCGAAGGTTTGACCAACCTCCTTCAACCCTTCTTCCTGCTGGTCATCCTTCCTATCATGGGCGCGGGCATCCGCATCCAATCCCGTGACATCATGGGATACCTCGTCCTGCCCTTCTGCATCATCTGCCTGCTCCAGATCCTATTGGTCTTGTATATGCCCTGAAGAAAGGCAAAAGCGATTGAATGGCAGGATGTATCTTTGAGAAAAGCCAGACCTCATGCGACTCCTGTTCTCTCTTCTACTTCTCACTGCCTCTCACATCAAGGCGCAAGACACCTTCTCCATCGTGGCCTTGGACAGCATCACTGGTGAAGTAGGCAGTGCCGGAGCCTCCTGTGTGGATCTGGATCTATTCTTTGGATTCGAAGATGACTTCCTAGGAGAATTATTCCCTGGTCAAGGGGCCATCAACACCCAAGCCTATTATCTACAGGCCAATCAGCTCAATGCGAGGACCAGGATGAATGCTGGGGATACGCCACAGGAGATCATTGACTGGCTGGTGGCCAATGACCTTCAAGGCACTCCACAGTTCCGGCAATATGGCATCACCGCTCTAGTCAATGGGTCACCCCAATCAGCAGGCTATACGGGCTCTTCAACAGATGATTATAAGAACCACATCACTGGACCAGGCTATTCCATCCAAGGCAACATCCTGCTAGGACCAGCCATCTTGGACTCTATGGAAACCAGATTCCTGAATGCTGAAGGTGACTTGGCCTGTCGGCTGATGGCCGCACTTCAAGGGGCTAATGTGGTAGGTGCGGATACGCGTTGTGCGAGCAATGGGACCTCTTCTCTCTTTGCCTTTGTCAAGGTGGCCCAGCCTGAAGATGCCTTCGGGGATCCTTCCTTCGTTCGTTCGGTACGCACTGGGAATGGAGATGGAATAGAACCCATCGATTCCTTGCAATCCATCTTCAATAGCACCTGGATCTGCTCACCAATAGGTCTGGATGAAGTCAGTGCATTTCCATATATCATCTTTCCCAATCCGACACAGAACAGCTTAAGCGTCCTATTAGGCAATGAGGAGACGGTGCTCTTAGAACTTTTTGACATGAACGGACGTCTCATCTATTCTGAACGTGCTTCCGTGAACGTAGAGTTTGACCTTTCCTCATTGGAAGCTGGACTTTATATCCTCCAAGTGAGCAATGAGAACGGCACATTCCGAACGGAGGTCATGAAGGAGTGATAGACGGCATGGAATCTGACTACACCATACTTCCTTATCAGCCTGAACACGCAGTCGCATTCAAGGCCTTGAATGAAGCTTGGATCACACGCTATTTCAGAATGGAAGAGACGGATGAACGCTCTCTTGGCGATCCTCAAGGGTACATCTTGGAGAAAGGAGGACACATCCTCATGGTCATGCAGGGAGATAGGGCCATAGGTACCTGCGCGCTCATCGCCATGCCTGATAGTCCTTATGATTATGAATTAGCGAAAATGGCCATCAGTCCAGAAGCGCAGGGACTTGGACTTGGCTGGACACTTGGAATGGCGATAGTGGATCTAGCTCGTTCCTTGGGCGCCTCTTCCCTCTATCTGGAAAGCAATACCAAGCTGAAACCAGCCATCTCGCTGTATAGAAAACTAGGATTCGTAGAGGTCGATGGACTGGAGACGCCCTACGAGCGGTGCAACATCAAAATGGTATTGGAACTCTGAGGCTTAGCATTCTGTCGTCACAAGTTTACCTTTGACCCGACCATGAAAGAGAACGAAGGGGTACGCATCAATAAATTCCTGAGCGAGGTAGGCTATTGCTCTCGCAGAGCAGCTGATAAACTCATCGATGAGGGCAAGGTGACCATCAATGGAAAGGTCCCTGAAATGGGAACCAAGGTGCTCCCCACGGACGAAGTCAAAGTGAACGGAAGGGCGGTCACCAAACCCAAGGTCAAACCCGTCTATATCGCGTTCAACAAACCTGTGGGAATCGTCTGTACTACGGACACCAAGGTAGAGAAGAACAACATCATCGATTTCATCGGCTATCCGAGTCGCATCTTCCCTATCGGCCGATTGGACAAGCCCAGTGAAGGTCTCATCTTCTTGACCAATGATGGGGACATCGTGAATAAGATCCTCAGAGCACGGAACCACCATGAGAAGGAGTATGTGGTCACCGTGGATAAACCCATTACCAAGGGATTTCTCCATGCCATGCGAAAAGGAGTGCCTATCCTGAATACCATGACCCGTGAATGTGAAGTGGAGCAGATGAGCAAATATGTCTTTCGCATCATCCTCACCCAAGGCTTGAATCGCCAGATCCGAAGGATGTGCGAGCACCTAGGGTATCACGTCACCAAGCTGAAGCGGGTGCGTATCATGAACGTGAACTTGGATCTGAAGGTGGGCGAATGGCGTGACCTGAGTCCATTGGAACTGAAAGGTATCAGGCGCATGGTCTCCTCTTCAGCAAAGACGGCCGAAGATGACTTGAGTGAGATGATGGATTGATGGTCATTCAGGTGCTCATACAGCACTGAGGTCTCTTTTACTTTCTCTATAGCGTGACTGAAAGAGAAAGCGACCGCATCATAGAAATGGCATGGGAGGACCGAACCCCATTCGAGGCGATAGCTCATCAATTCGGACTCTCTGAAGCTGAAGTCATCACGCACATGAGGCGCAGCCTCAAATCGTCTAGCTTCAAACTTTGGAGAAAACGGGTGAACAGTGGGGTGAGCCAGAAGCACGCTAAACTCAGGAACCCCGAGATAGACCGTTTCAGATGCTCACGTCAGCGTGCGATCAGCAATAACAAGATTTCCAAACGCTGATCACATCCACCGCCTAAGGAAATCCATGTAGTCCTTCTTCATCTTGTTGTAGAGCTCATTGAAGATATCGAAGCGTTCCCTCTCTGCTGGGTGATCCTTGAAGAGCCTGCGATCCACAGCTACTGGATTCTCCTGGGCTTCTTTGGCCAAAGCATCCTCATGGATAGTGATATCATGCAGGAAGCGGTCGACCTGATCACGCTGGATGATGAATTGATTCTGGAAATGCTCTACCCTCTTCAATACATCCTTGTCCGTATACCTCTGGACGACTTCTTCCAAGCGATGCTTGAAGAATTCAATTTAATCCTTGCAAAATTCCAACTGCCTCTTCCAGACCTTATGTTCGAAATGTAAATCCTCCATGTGAACTCTGGCCTCGTTCTCTTTTAGCATATCTGATTTGCTTATTGTTGATTCTGACAGCAAGATAAGGGCATCAGCGATATCTGATTATGAGGAATGTCACCTACTTGAATGACATTTTTCCATTGAGAGGAAAAGAAGGCCTGTTATCAAGTCAGATCTCTTCGAGTCATGAGACGATAAGAGACGAAACTCAAGATGGAAGCCGATCAAGCCGAGCGTTCAGGTGACTTCGGAAAGGTGGCTGAGATCCGGTATGGCCGAATCAAAGATGCGGAAGTGATTCTCGAAGAGAACAAGTCCAAACTCATGGAACTGCAGGTCGATTCGAAACTCATCAAGGAAGAGGTGGACGTGGAGGAGGTGGCCGATGTCGTGTCCAAGTGGACTGGCATCCCAGTGACCAAGATGGTGGAGAGCGAGAAGGACAAGCTGCTCCGATTGGAGGACGAATTGCACAGGCGTGTCATCGGTCAAGATGAGGCAGTAATTGCTGTGGCTGATGCAGTGAGAAGGAGCCGAAGCGGATTGCAGGATGAGCACAGACCTATCGGTAGCTTCATCTTCCTAGGCACCACGGGAGTGGGTAAGACGGAGTTGGCGAAAGCCCTTTCCGCCTTCCTATTCAATGATGAGCATGCCATGACGCGTATCGATATGAGCGAGTACCAGGAGAGGCACTCAGTAAGCCGTTTGGTCGGTGCACCTCCAGGGTACGTTGGGTATGATGAAGGTGGTCAACTGACCGAAGCTGTAAGACGCAAGCCATACTCCGTGGTCCTCTTAGATGAAATCGAAAAGGCTCACCCTGATGTGTTCAATGTCCTACTCCAGGTCTTGGATGATGGA
>JAQCAN010000115.1 GCA_027621335.1 Bacteroidota bacterium | reverse complement strand
TAGAGAAGGCAGGAAGAGTTGCCGATCTCCTTGAACTTGGTGAACTTATGGCATTGGATGCATTGACCAGGAACGAATCTGCCGGTGGGCACTTCAGGGAAGAATATCAGACCCCTGAAGGAGAAGCATTGAGAGATGATGAACACTATGCCTTCACATCCGCGTGGGAGTGGACCGGAGACCCAGGGAATGAGAATCTGCACAAAGAGCAACTGGTCTTTGATGAAGTCGAATTGAAACAACGTAGCTACAAGTAAACGATATGTCAAACGGAAATTTGAACCTCACCCTTAAAGTATGGCGTCAGAATGGTCCGAAGGACCCAGGGCGTCTTGAGACCTACGCGTTGAACGAGGTCTCAACCGACTCATCCTTCTTGGAAATGATGGACATGCTGAACAATCAGCTCATCGAGGAAGGGAAAGAACCAGTGGCTTTTGACCATGATTGTCGCGAAGGGATATGTGGTAGCTGCTCCATGTTCATCAATGGGGAGGCCCATGGACCAGATCGCGGTGTGACCACTTGCCAATTGCATATGCGCAAATTCAAGGATGGGGATACCATCCACATCGAACCATGGAGAGCGAAAGCCTTTCCGGTCATCAAAGATCTAGTGGTAGACCGTTCCGCATTCGACCGCATCATGAATGCAGGAGGATTCGTCTCGGTGAATACTTCGGGCAACACCTTGGACGCTAATGCCATCCCCATCAATAAAGAAGATGCGGACATGGCCTTTGATGCCGCCACCTGCATAGGATGTGGAGCCTGTGTAGCCACGTGTAAGAATGCCTCAGCCATGCTCTTCGTCTCTGCCAAAATCTCTCAGCTTTCCCTGCTTCCACAAGGACAGGTAGAATCAGACGCCCGAGTCCTCAGCATGGTCCATCAGATGGATGAGGAAGGATTCGGAAACTGCACGAACACTGGCGCATGTGAAGTAGAATGTCCTAAAGGAATATCCTTGGACAATATCGCTCGGATGAACAGAGAGTATGCCTCAGCCTTGGTCAAGAAAGGCTAGGTTAGCTTCTTTCTGAGGCCTGGTGTACCCGAGATTAAAAGCCGACTAACTGGCTGAATCAAAACATCTGCACGATATTTGCGTAGAAACCACTGATGAAACTCTACAGCAGTATAGCCGTCCTTTTTTTCTACATCACAGTATCTATTGGGGTACATGTGGATTTAGACACCTGCTGTAATAGTATTGCTGGGCTCTCTGTGTTCACAGAGAAAACGGATCATTCAGTCGACCTTGATGATGACTGCTGTATCAGTAAAGCCATCTCACCTTGCTGCTCTGCGGATGAGACGACTAAGGAAGGTTGTCCATCCGACTGTGTCTTCATCCAGATTCTTCAGCATGCTCCTCAAGTGCGCTCCACTGATGAATTTGCCGTTCATGCGAATGAAATAGAAGCACCATTCGTAATAACCTGTTTTGTCGATATACCCTACGACAATGGCGGCCAGGCTTGGCATGAGGAACCACCGAGCCTAGCGACATCGGAAAAGTTCTTCCTGCACTTCAGCGCCCATGTCACTTACGGATGATGATGTGATTCCTTTTGAGCCTTTGGTCCATCCAATGGCCTTTCATTCAGAATCATTTCAAATTTCATCCTCATGAATTTCAAGAATTTCATCAAGACATCAGCCTTTGCAATCCTGCTTATACTCTGCAGCGAAGTCAAGGCTCAAAATACCATCGAGACCAGCTTCCAAGTCAGCGGAATCTGCGAGATGTGTAAAGCACGTATCGAGAAAGCAGTCGATGTAAAGGGCGTCAAATCTGCCAATTACGACTTGGATACCCATACGTTGACCATAGCCTATTCCTCTAAAACCATCTCTGAATCAGACATCCATCTCCTTCTCAATGAAGTGGGACATGACACGGAGAAGTCCACCTGCAGCGATGAGCAATACGATCGCGTACATGGCTGCTGCAAGTATAGGGAGCATGAGAACCATTGATATCAGTCGGTTCTTGCTCGCTCTATCCATCTTTCTCTTCTCCTCTGGTCTCCAAGGGCAATCCGACAGCGCCACTGGAACTGTAGTGATAGAAGAAGAAGGAAAGCAGATAGGACTGCCTGGCGCAAGTGTTATCTGGTCTGGGACCAATCAAGGGACCACTACTGACCAGAAGGGGCGATTCAAGCTCGCCCTCAGCACAGAAAGCGACTCTTTATCCATCAATTTCATAGGTTACCAAACGGTGAGGATGAAGTATGAAGGGCCCTTCACATTGACTTTGGAACGTGGTGTCCAATTGAAGGGGGTGGATATCATCTCCAAGGAATCCAGCACGGCCCTCTTTCTTCTAGACCCCTTGAATATCCAGCGTTTGGACAATACAGAACTCCGAAAGGCCGCCTGTTGTAACTTGAGCGAGAGCTTCGAGACCAATGCCAGTGTTGACGCTTCTTTTACAGATGCCTTGACTGGGACTCGACAGATCCGAATGCTCGGTCTCAGTGGACGATACAGCCAGATCATGAAGGATAACATCCCCAATATCAGGGGATTGACCACTATATACGGCCTTGGTTACATTCCCGGAGATTGGATTGATAATATCTACATATCCAAAGGAGCAGGAAGCGTGACGAGCGGTTTCGAGAGCATCACGGGTGAGATCAATGTAGCCCTTAAGGATGCCCAGACTGAAGAAAAGGCCCATTTCAACCTGTATGCCAATGAAGGAGGGCGGACAGAGTTCAATACCAATGTGAAGCATAAAGTTTCAGACACATGGAGCACGATACTCCTTGGACATGCGCAAGTAAACGAGAACGAGATGGACAGGAATGGAGATGGATTCATGGATAACCCCCTTCAAAGGGATATCGTCCTGAGGAATCAATGGATGTTCAGAAGCAAAGGATCCTGGGAAGGGCAATATGCAATCAATTACCTGGATCAACATCAGAAATCAGGTGAAATGGATTTCAATGCAGAGCGGACACCTGAACTATGGGGAATCCATATGGATGCTGAGCGTCTCGAAGCAAGTGCCAAGACGGGCTACTTATTGGATGATGCATGGAATTCAAGTTTTGGCAGTCAATTCTCCGTGGACCGCTACAATTCATCTATCCAAGCTGGGACCCAGACCTTCATGGGAAAGCAAGAGACATACAGGGCCAATCTCCTCTATGCAACCAAACTTGGATGTGCCAAGAAAGGCTTGACCGTAGGTCTTACGGCCTTGGCAGAGAACTATGAGACCCGTTTGGACAGTTTGGTCATGGACCGTGAGGAAAGGGTCTTCGGAGCCTATGCAGAATTCACTTGGAACCCTAGTGAGCGGCTTTCCAGCATCATAGGTTTGAGGGCCGATGAGCATAACCTTTTCGGAACCATGATCAGCCCGAGACTCCATGTCCGATACAGCCTCAGTGAAAGCATCTCCCTTAAAGGAGCTTTAGGCAGAGGATATCGCACTGCGAACCCTGTGATGGATAACCTTGGTTATCTGGCCAGCAACCGGGAGTGGACTATCGAAACTCCCTTGGCTCAGGAATCGGGATGGAATACGGGTCTGAATCTGACCTATAAATTCAAGTTGGATTATAGAGAAGCCTCCTTGGCAGTGGATGCCTATCGGACACAATTCGACTCCTTCTCTGTGGTCGACATTGAGACTCCAGGGCAAGTCAGTATCTACTCCCTTGAAGGAGAGAGCTATGCTAACACTGCTCAAGTTGAATTTGCTTGGGAGATGCTCAGAAGGACCAATGTGAGATTGGCTTACCGCTACACTCAGGCAGAGGTCGATTACAGGATTGGCAGGAGACTACAGCCCTTCAACCCAGAGCATAGAGCCTTCTTGAATCTGTCTTATGAGACCAAGGCCACAGAAAACACCGCTCAATGGAAGGTAGATGGTACTCTTCAATTCATTGGAAAACAGAGAATTCCGTCCTCATTCAGTATGAGCGAAGAAGATCAGCAATCCAATATCAGTTCCTACTCTGAGGCCTTCTTTCAAGCGCATGGTCAAGTGTCACGCATCTTCAAGAAAGGTCTCGAAGCCTATCTGGGTGTTGAGAACGGTGGCAATTACAGGCAGAATAATCCGATACAATCAGCCTCTGCGCCTTTTGACCCAAGTTTTGATGCATCGCAGATCTGGGCGCCTATCTTCGGAAGAATGACCTACCTAGGTTTGAGGTGGACAATCTTTTGAACCTATTCAATCCGCTATTAGGAATTCAATTCTTCCTACATCTCTTGTAGGCAGCACACATGGTACATTATCATGTAATTTCCTTAAGTTCACCATTGTGAGATTTTCAAGAGAATTCCATATCGGTCTGTTTTCAATCTTATTGATGGCTTCTAGCCTGCAAACTCTAGGGCAGTTCTTCCTGACCAGTGAAGAGTTTCCAGCTTGTCCAGACTGCATGACTCCTTTTCCATGTGGAGAGGGATTTTCAGAGAGCAATCATGGCGTGAGGTATAGATTCAGCTATGTTCCGTTGATCGGCTATGACTACAACAGGGATGGCCTATCCGATCAATGGTTGGATATCTACATTCCCAATTCCCCTCCTCCTACTGATGGTTATCCCGTCATTGTTTATGCCCATGCCGCCAATCAAGATGCTGGCGATGTCTGTGAAAGTGCAGATGTGGCCAACAGTTTAGGCATTGCTTTTGTATCGTGGGAATCGGTGAATGCCGATGTCAGGACGAGCAATGGTCAACTTCCTTCTGCTCAATTGGCCTATAGTTTTGGTAACGGAGACTTCAACAGAGTGTTGCGTTGGGTGCGCGATAACGCGGCCACAGAGACCAACGCTACTCTGAACCTCAACCATGTCATTGTTTCCGCTGCATCCAGAGGAGCGCGACTGTCGTTCAAAGGGCTCGATGAGGTACTCAATCTAGAAACGGGGCTTCCATTAGTCAAAGCAGCCCTATTCAGCCAAGCTTTTCCTGACTTGGAATTGCAGTATTCCGAAGATTATGGAATCGCCCCAGCTGAAGACCTTGTAGGTCCTGGATATCCGCCCATCTTATTCATATATGAGAAGAACCCTGGAATAGTCAATGACATCCATGATCCTCTCAATGGGTTGGCAGTAATGGAGGAATTGCAATGTCAAGGAGTACCTGTAGCGCTCATCTACAACTTGGATTATCCTCTTTTCAGCCCAGCCACAATGGACTATCTGTTGGAATTCTATTATGACCCTGAAGGAACGATGGAGCAATTGGATGGTCAAGTCATTGCTATCAGTGATGAAGTGAGTCCGCTCTCCTTGAAGGCTCCTAAAGACGTTGAAGTCAGGCTAAGCCAGAATAATCCTTCTCGTTTCTGGTTCAAATGGAAGCAGAATGGATGGAGCCAGATAGAGGCCTATCCCAACAGGTTGGACTGTGAGATCAGAGGTATTGGTCAGAATTCTGAGACTTTTTGCCTCTCATCCTCCTTTGAGCAGAACTACATCAACGACTTCTCAGGCAACACACCTACTCTGGAGAACTACAGGTTACCGAGACAAATGGCGTTGGATGCATGCGAATTGCCATCCTCTATTCAAACTGGGCAGACTTATATCGCTCAGGCACGTTGCTTCATAAAAGTTCAAGGCTACGACCCTATTTCAACCTATACACCATGGTCTGAGGCTATTGAGATCACTATCCCCGAATGCACCGGCAAGGCCTCTACCGTGTCAAAGTCCATTGATTCGTTCATAGAATCGACTGGAATGGCTCGCTGGAGAATAGTAGGTTATCAGAATACCATCCAGGAATATGAGGTCTTCGATGTTCAGGGACGAAGGGTGCTCTATCATCATGGAGATGTCCGCGAGATCGATCTGAGCTCTTTTCCACAAGGGGTTTATATCCTGAAATTGAGGAGTGGAGAAGAGGTTTTCCGCACAAAGCTTTCCACAAGTACTTTCTAGCCACCTCCGATCCATGTCCTATAGCTGTCTACTAGCTTTCAATGACCGGGCATTGACATAGTGCTTTTCCCTCCTTTTCATTTGTCATTTACAAAAGGCATCTTTGCGCATCCATCACATGCACATGATGCTTAAAAAACCTGCAGAATTCCCAATACCTGAGACCTCACCACCAGTGGATCAAGTGGGAGTCATCGAGCGTTGTGCAAGGTTTCAGACACGAAGCATTAAAAAAGGGGCTAAGATGCAAGGCCTCTATATGGCCTTATCCATGATCGACCTGACCACTTTGGAAGGGATGGATACCGAGGGGAAAGTGAGACAACTCTGCTATAAGGCCCAACACCTCCATGATTCCTTTGCAGGACTTCCCACGGTAGCAGCTGTATGCGTGTACCCGAACTTTGCCAGGCTGGCCAAACAAGAACTTAAAGGATCAGGTATAAAGGTGGCCAGCGTAGCCACCGCTTTTCCAAGCGGGAACTCATCCTTGGCTCTGAAATTGGAGGACGTTAAACTGGCCATCGATGGTGGTGCAGACGAGGTGGACATGGTCATCAGCCGTGGGCGCTTTCATCAAGGAGATTACACCTACGTCTATGATGAAATCGCTGCGGTCAAAGAGGCTTGTGGCACGGCCAGATTGAAAGTCATCTTGGAGACCGGTGAATTGAGCACCTTGGACAAGGTTCGCAGGGCTAGTGACATCGCCATTGCTGCTGGAGGAGATTTCATCAAGACGAGCACTGGGAAGATACAGCCCGCTGCAACCCTACCCGTGACCTTAGTGATGCTCGAAGCCATCCGCGACCATTTCGACCGCACTGGGCAGATGGTAGGAATGAAACCTGCTGGAGGCATCTCCAAGTCAAAACTCGCCTTGCATTACCTCATCGCTGTCAAAGAAACCCTTGGCGATGCTTGGCTGAGCCCGGAATGGTTCCGCTTCGGAGCCAGTAGCCTGGCCAATGACGTCTTGATGCAAGTGATGAAACAGAGCACTGGACACTACCAATCGTCCGATTATTTCTCTCAAGATTGAGCATGAAAAAAGCAAAAGACACATGGGTTCTGGACCCTGCTCCTGAGGACCGTTCGCAGGCCTTCATAGCACCACATTATGACCTATTCATAGATGGTCGTTTTCAGAAGAGCTCAAAGGGAAGCCGATTCAAGAGCATCAATCCAGCAGATGAGAGCATCCTTAGCGAGATCACCGAATCCACCTCAGCTGACATCGACAAGGCCATGCAGGCCGCTCGAAAAGCATATCAAGGCCCATGGGGGAAAATGAAAGGTTCAGAGCGCGGAAAGTACCTGTTCCGCATTGCCAGGATGATTCAGGAGAAGGCGAGGGAATTGGCGGTGATTGAATCTTTGGATGGAGGAAAACCGATCCGTGAATCCCGCGACATCGATGTGCCATTGGCAGCAGCACATTTCTTCTATTATGCTGGCTGGGCTGACAAACTGGACTATGCTTTCCCCAATAAAAAGCCACGTTCACTAGGGGTTGCTGGACAGATCATCCCGTGGAATTTCCCCTTGTTGATGGCCGCATGGAAAATCGCACCTGCCTTGGCCTGTGGCAATACAGTGGTCATCAAACCTGCAGAAAGCACAAGCCTCACAGCTCTCAAACTTGCAGAAATCATCCAAGAAGCA
>JAQCAN010000114.1 GCA_027621335.1 Bacteroidota bacterium | reverse complement strand
TCTTCGGAATGAATTGCTCATAGGTCACATTATAAGTGACAAAGGCACCAGGAATGGCTGTCCATTGGTTCCTGTAATTCATGACCAACCTACTCTGGGTGGTATTCCCTGTGAAAGCTGGATTCAGATTGACAGGAGCCGCATAGAACTGCGTGAACTGGTAATCTTGTCCAACAGCGGCCATGCATGTCAATAGCCCACATAGACCTATTATGACCTTGCTTTTCATACTCTATTGATATTTGTCCAAGTTGACATCCTTTTGAACGGCTTTGAACTCTCCTTTCTCTTGCACTTTGACCTCCACTTTATCGGAATAATCCCGATATCCCATGGCCTCGACAATCATTCGGTATTTCTTATCAGGCATGATTGCTGCCACGTAATTTCCAGTGAGGTAATTGGTGATCACTGAGGTAAAGGTCTCTCCTGTCTTGGCATCCAAGAAATGGATAGTCGCATTCACAGGTAATCCTGAATAATCATCAATGATGCTGCCTTTCAAAACGACCAGATCATCCTGCTCGAAGAGCATATCCACTTCATAGATATCCATGTTATCAGACCGTGAAGACGAGAGGAATCCTCTTTTTCCATCAGCTGTTACACTGAAATAGATGTCGTCATGCACAGTATTGATAGGATAACCTAGATGATCCACTTGACTCCAGGTCTCGTCAGTCATTCGCTTAGCTCTGAAGACATCGTACCCACCAATGGCATTGTGACCCATGGAGGAAAAGAAAAGTGAATTCCCATCCAAGCTGACAAATGGCGCATCTTCATCGAAGGCCGAATTGATCTCCCTTCCAAGGTTCTCAGGATTTGACCATTGACCGTTAGGCAATTTTCTGATAATGTAGATATCCTTACCACCAAAACCTCCTGGACGATCCGAGACCACATAGATCTCCTGCTCATCAGGAGAGAAGGCAGCACTGGGCTCATGGTATTCATCAGTGTTGATGGACATAGGGAGTTTCACTGGTTCATCCCAACCTGTCTTTCCTCGTGTAGAGAGGTATAAGTCTCCAGAATAGAGGTTTCTATGGGTCCTGTAGATCAGAAGTGAATTCCCACTTGCCGAGAAATTCACATTGGCATCATGCCCATCTGAATTCACAGGCCCATTCACAGGCTCTGCAGGTGTCCAAGCACCGACTACATTCCGACTGACATATATGTCCTCAAAGTAAATCCCTTCTGGATCCTGGAAATTGCCTGTGCTCCCTTCCCGCCTCGAAGTGAAATAGAGATATTTACCCTCTGGGTCTATGTTAGGCGCGTAATCCTGGAATTCGGTATTCACATTGGCGTCCAATTTCTTGATACCCACCTTGGTTGGGTTAGAGAGCATTTTCATAGCTGTAAGAGTCCTTTCTTCGGCTAAATCGATCCTGGAGTGGCTCAATGTGTGGTCTGGTCTCTTCCTATATGTGTCCAAAGCTTCCAAAGCCTTGTCGAACTCTTCATTCATGTGATAGGCCTCTCCAAGAAAATAGAACGCTGGGGTAAAGTCCGCAGCTGCCGCTTTCTCAAGATATGGAATGGCCTTTCGCTCTTGGTTCCTTAGATGCAGATAGGAGAACCCAAGTCTGAAATTGAACTCAGCGTTCTCTGGATATAACTCAGCCAAGTCTTCATAGATGCGCTGGGACATAAAGTGGTCCTCAATGCTATAGAAGAACTCCGCCTCATCCACAATACGCCTATGCTTTCCCTTGACCTTCTCTTCTTTCTCATCACCCCCTGAACCTGCATAGGAAGGGTAGCTGATAAGGAGCAGCAAACCTGCACAGCATAACACTTTGATATTCACTCTTCTCATGATCTCTATCTCAATAAAGTCAGGTCACCAGCCCTGATCACTTGTTTTCCATCGGTGAACGTCACCTGGGCTCTCCAGACGTACACGCCTTGTTGAGCCATTTGACCTCGGTAATATCCATCCCAACCAACATTGACATCCTGACTCTCGAATAAGAGTTCTCCCCATCGGTTGTAGATCTGTAATTGAAACTCCTCAACACCTGCAAAAACTGGGAAGAACACGTCATTATTAAGTCGAGTTGGATCATACGCTCCGCCTGAACTACCAGTCGGGTCAGGAGTGAAGGCATTAGGGAATCCGATGTAACCTCCGATGTCAACCAGGACTGCATCATCTACCGTCAATGTATCTGGGCAGTTATATTCATTGTTGGCGATGAGAGTGACATCGAATGTGCCCACGGATTGATAGACGTGAATGGGACTGGTCTCATTGGACGTGTTCCCATCACCGAAGATCCAAGTGAACTCATCAGCTTGATTGGATAGGTTGTAGAAGTATACCGGGTCTCCTGTATTGACCACTTCTGGATTGGCCGTGAAATATGCTGTTGAATTCGGATAGACATGCACCACTGTATCATGGACGGCTATCTCGTTTCCACCTGGACCTGTGACCAACAAACTGACGGTATAGGTTCCTGGAATGTAGTAGGTGTAAACAGGTTCCTGATTCATGGACACACCGCCATCTCCAAAGTTCCAGAGGTAGTTCGTCCCATAGAGAGAGAGGTTCTCGAACGCAATGGTAACAGGAGCACAGCCGTTCCCACCCCCGTCAAAGTCCGCCACTGGAGGAGGGGCTAGAATCTCAATATTCTGCACCACCTGATCGAAACAGTGCCCGTTATCGATCAAGAGACTGATCTGATAGGTTCCCCAAGTCTCGTATGTATGAGAGTTAACCCCAGCTGTATCCGCTAGATTACCGTCACCGAAATCCCAAGAGTAGGTAGCCGTACCTGCCACACTATTGTCCAAGATCTCAACGGTGGCATCAGGGAAGACCTGAATGACAGGAGTGACAACAAATTCCGCATCGGGGAGCGGGAAAACTGTTATCTCTTGTGAGATGGTGTCCGCACAACCGAAATAGCTGCTGGCAACCAAAGTGATACTGAATACCTCATCAGTAATGCCATAATTGTAGAAGGTATGCTCTGGATCCATGATCGTATCAATGGCTCCATCACTGAAGATCCATTGATAACCCAGCGCTCCTTCGCTTTGATTCTCAAAGTTCACCGGTAGCGGATGGCAGCCATCGTCAACCCATTCGAAGTCCGCTTCCAGATTTGGAATGACCTGTACAGAGGTCATAGCCGTATCGGTGCAGCCCAAGGTCGTGGAGGCAATCATCGTGATATCATATTCTATGAGGAAGGATGTAGTGTTAGTGAAAACATGCGAATGAATCGAGTCTGCCGTTGATGATACCGCGCCATCGCCATAATTCCAGTTGTACGCATCCGCATATTGGGACGAGTTAGAAAACTCAATATACAATGGGTAGCAGACGGAAGAACTATCGATCGCGATATCGGCTATAGGGGCAGAGAAGACTGTGACCGAGTCCTCATACATGTCTGTACAGCCAAAGGAAGAGCTAGCCAATAGACTCACTAGGTAACTCTGGGATTGGCCTGATACATTGTCATACGCATGAAGTGGGTTGACAAAGGCACTTGCCTCTCCATCACCGAAGTTCCATTGGTATGTACTAGCTCCCTGAGTCTGATTGAAGAACGTAAAGGCAGATCCTGCACAAAGAGCCTCCTCTGACACGAACTGCGCATTGACTTCAGGAAAGACGGTCAATTCAATCATATCTTGGGCCGTGCAGCCGTACTCCGTCTCCAAATTCAAGATGAGATCCAATTCCAAGGGCATATTGCTGCTGCTCACGTATGTATGATCATGGGAAGTAGCGGATGTGTCACTCATCGTGCCATCGCCATAAGTCCATATGTATTCCACGCCTATCTGGGAGAAGTCCGTGATATTCACAGTAAAGGGAGAACAGCCTTGGGTCATATTGACCGCAAAATCAGCGATCGGTCGAGGATGGACGAGCACTGTATCTTCGTAAGTATCCGTGCATCCATATATGGATGTAGAGGTCAATTGAACGATGAACAAACTGTCCATCAAGCTCGGATTGAAGTAGGTATGATCAGGTTCTGAAGTCACATCCATGAAGCCGTCACCCAAACTCCAGAGGTGAGAATTAGCTCCTGTCGTCATGTTCTCAAATTGGACCAAGAGAGGAGAACATCCCTCTTCATTCATTGAGAATTGAGTATGGACTTCCGGATAGACATTGATAGGTTGAGTGAAGGAGCTCACACAGCCTTCTGCAGAGGTCACAATCAATCTGAGGTTGTAGGCATCAGGGCTGTTCCCATCATTCACGTAGGTGAACGTATGACTGGGCATATTGACTATGCTGGTATCTCCAGTACCGTATATCCATTGACTATTGGCAGCTAGAATCGAAGTATTGTTCAATGTGACATCCATAGGGCTGCATCTAGTAGAAGGAAATGCAGTGAATTGTGCAATAGGTCTAGGGAAGACTTGCACAGTCGAATAGGCCGTATCACGACATCCAAAGGAATTGGAAGCAATCATCTGCACATTCATCGTCAAGGTGGATGACGTGGAGTTGTTGAAGACCTTTACAGGTTCCTCGTCAAATGAAACAGTCCCATCTCCAAAAGCCCATATAAAATCCGTGCCGCCTACAGAGGTATTGTCAAATGGAACGCTCAGGGGTGAACATCCCTGGGTAAGGTTGGTGAATGAGGCAGAGACCTCGGGATAAATGGTGACTGGAGCCGTGGCCGTGGCACGACAGCCATTTTCAGTAGTGACCCTCAATCTGATGGTCCGATTCAATGCAGTCGCTCCGGTATTATAGTAGGTATAGCTATGGATTGCATCATTGATGAAAAGCGTATCGCCCGTTCCATAGATCCAGCGACTCTCAAAGGCCAATGTGCTTGAATTCTCAATCTGAACTTCCAAAGGACTGCAGGCTGTATTTGGAGCGGCCGTGAATTGAGCAATCGGCTTAGGGAATACTGATACAGTGCTATAAGATGTATCCACACATCCAAATGGGTTGGAAGCGATGAGCCTGACCTGATAGGTCTGGGTCGTATCAGATAGGTTCTGATAGATATGGGATGGCGCTGCACCGCTCGCAGTCACTCCATCACCAAAGTTCCACTGATACGTAACTGCTCCAGCAATTGTGGGGAAATTGACTGTCAAGGGTGTACATCCCGACTGTGCTGAGATATTGAATGTGAAGTCAGGGTCTGGGTAGGAAGTAATGGTCTGGTAAGTCGTGTCGTGGCACCCGTTGGAAGAGAAAGCCACGAGCATGGTCTCGTAATACTGGATGAAATCCGTGTTGTTGGAAAAAAGATGTGAAGGTGAGATTGCATTGGTCACTGGGCTGCCATCTCCGAAATTCCACTCAAAGCCTGATGCTCCTGAACTTGTGTTATTGAATTGCACCTCATATGGCGCGCATGCTGGTGATGCATTAGAAGTGAATGCGGCTACAGTCTGTCCATAGACCGTGACATCCATTGAGGTCGTATTGCTGCAACCGAATGCATTCACAGAGGTGAGCTCTACCGAGTAGACCACCGAATTGATTGTCGTATTGCTGAAGACATGAACAGCGTTGGTATCCGTACTGATATTGCCATCTCCGAAATTCCATAGGTATGAAACAGCTCCTGAGGAAGCATTGGTGAAGCTGACTGCCAATGGGCTACAACCCTCTACCACATCAGCTGTAAATGCACTCGTTGGCGGATTCTCCACATTGATCTGAATCAGGGTGTCATCGGAACAATTGGCGGTGGATACTTCAAAGAGCACATCATAGAATCCTCCTGAACCATAATAGTGCACTGGATTCTGGAGATTATCGGTTGTTCCGTCACCAAAATCCCAGCTCCATGATACCAGAGGCTGCCCAAAAGAAGTAGTTGACTGATCAATGAACTGCGCTGTGTCGCCTAAACAGACGTCAAGTGCTGAGAAGTCAGCAATGGGAGATGGATTCACCTGAACTTGCTGCTGGGTCTGATCTATGCATCCATTGGCCGCTTCTACCATCAAAGTGATCGGATGAATGCCTGGAGTCAAGTAGGTCTGGTCTGGAGGTGATTGGATGGTATAAGTATTCCCATTGCCCATATTCCAATTCCAAGAAATAGCAGAAACAGACGATTCAGTAACAGAAAGAGTCAATGAATCACAGGCCTCATCATCGGATAGACTGAAGGATGCCAAAGGCCCAGGTTGAACATGAACATACACATAGGCCGTGTCTGTACAAGTTGCGCCCGCTCCTGAGACATAAGCCACTAAAGCAATCTCATAGTCTCCTGGGGTGTTGAAAGTGTGTATGCCACTAAGTGATGTGGTTCCCTGCCACCCTGCTCCAGTTCCGAAGTTGATCAACCAAGCATTCGCATCAGGAGAGGATGTATTGAAGAAGGTCACGGTTTCTCCTGCACAGATAGTATCCTTATCAGCGGTAATACCCGCAGTCGGGGGAGGGACGATGCTTATAGTGACAAATGCTGTATCGATACCGCAGAAATTGCTATCCAATAGCATCACGGTATAATTTCCTATACCTGGATAGCTCACAGTCTGAGGGAATGTCGGAGGCCAAGGCGTCCATCCGATGATGGAGTCCGTGCCCGTTCCCCAATAGTCTCCCAAGTTCCAATATTCATATCTCTGAGCGATATTCCCTTGGAAGAAGCAGTTCATCTCCGTGGTGTTCAAATAGGTCACAGTATTCTCAGGCCAACAGAGGACATAGTCAGAGGGAGTAATCCCGGCATCATCATAATCCCATATGCGTATAGGATTGAAGGTGGCGGTGCTGTTTCCTCCCTGTATGGAGTTACACTGATTCCCCGTAGTCAGGGTTACCACGGTCTCACAATCCACTGTATTCTCCTGATAGGTATGGGTGATGGTCTGATTCCAGTTCGTGTAGTCATAGGTCTCATTGGGACTACCATCTCCAAAATCCCATTCGAATACAGTATTCGGTGAAACGTTGGTGCTGGAGTTGGTGAATTCCATGTCCTGTGGGGCACACGCTTGGGTAAGACCACCCACTGGAATCTGTATGGAGGCACTTGTAGCCTCCTCCATCACCAAAGTTCCTGTGACCACACATCCCGTGGAGGTCTCTGTAAAGGTGATTGTATACGTGTCTATAGTCGCGCTGTAGAAATGGCTGACCGATCCTGGGGGATTCAAAGCCGCTCCAGACGTGATAGGACTGCCGTCACCCCAATCCACAGTGTAGGGCCCAATGTTATCTGGTGACTCAAGATTCAGTGTGTAGTTATTCCCGCTACAACTGAACCAAGATGGGTTGGCACTTGGTACACCGAAGAAACCATAGAACTCAGGGCATTGTGCCTGACCCTGGATGATTCCAAAACCCAATAATGCTATGATTGCTATTCTCCCTTTCACGTTCTCCACTCTCTAGTCCTCTCGTTTTACGGAGCTAGGTGAAAAAGGATGCAGGAGTGAATCGTCAATTAGACGAAACGCAGGAAACTAGCGCTCAAAATCATGAATAAGTTAGTCTAAGGCCTAGAATTAAGCTTGGATACTGCTTTTAGGAGCCGCTGCCAGAATCTCTTCACTCGCGTGCTCTTCGAATTTCGCGAAGTTCTTCCTGAAACGGTTTGCAAGATCCTGAGCCTTATTGTCATGGGCTATTTTATCGGCCCAGGTCTGCTTAGGGTTCAACAGATCAGATGGGACCTCAGGACACTCCATAGGCATAAAGAGTCCGAAAATGGGGTGCTCTGCATAGGCCACATTGTCCAATTCTCCTCTCATGGCTGCCGTTATCATTGCTCTAGTGAATTTGAGCTTGATGCGCTTCCCAGTGCCAT